>JACRHY010000013.1 GCA_016215765.1 Parcubacteria group bacterium | reverse complement strand
TTCCTTCGTTGAGCAGTTTTTGCCATCGGAAGAGGGTGGGGCGAGATGCGCCATATACCTCTTTTGTGGCCGCATCCCCATACCGCTTCCAGAACGTGAGGATGCGGACACGTTCTTCCGCTTGAGGGGTAATCATATCCCGAAAGCGTAGCGCGTCATGATAGAGGGACACTATGCCTCGTATTCCCTTGGTTTTATTGTATTGTTGCATGACTTTTCGATTCGCCGAAAAGTCTCATATGTATCTGAACTTGTGCAGGAATTCGCGCGATTGACGCAACCGGATCGGCGCGGTAACGGGATTATTTTTTAAAAACGATAAATTTATAACCGACGAAATTCCAGGCCATTGAAACGGCGGTGGCCGACAATTTGGCGACATTCAGCCAGATAGGCGACGACAACCCCGCCGGCGGAACCATAAAAGTCGTCAGCGCGAAAAGAATGCCGCTGTTAATCAGCGCGCCGATGACGGAAACGACGATAAATTCCAAAAATTGAACCCCCGCCGCTTCCCCGCCGGCCTTAAAAGTCCAATATCTGTTCCAGAAATAACTGTTCGTCACGGCCGCGGAAAAAGAGACGAGATTGAAGAAAAACACGCCGGCGCCGCTGTATATTCCCGTGAGATAAGTCAGAAGATTGAGAACGCCGAAATCAACGAGCGTATTGGCAACGCCGACAACTCCGAATTTCATCAATTGTCCGATAATTCCAAAATTCATTCTTGTTATTGTAGCACATCCGATAAAACTCCGGCAATTTCATCCATAATCCTCGGCTCAACGAAAAACATATTCGTGCCGTGGCCGGCGTTTTCAAGAATTTTCAGCTTTTTTCCGCAATCAAGCGTTTCGTAAAGTTTTTTCGCCGTTTCGGAGGAATACTCGTCGTTATCGCCGCCGGCGACCAGAAAAACAAATTGATTTTTCCGGATTTTTTCCGCAAGCGGCTCCATCGTAATCCCGCGATAATCAAATCCCGGCGAAAGCAGAACGGCGCATCGCGCTTGGGAATGTTCCGCCTGATACCGCAGCGCCAAATTGGCGCCGATGGAAGCGCCGATAAAAGCGACGCTTTTCGGATCAAATCCCTTTTCCGTTAAAAAATCGGCTGCCGCTTCAACGTCCTTGATGCTTTCCTGATGTTCCCGATCGGAAAATTTTTCGTAATTAAGAACGCGGCCCCCCTCCGCTTTCGTTGATTTGCCGTGACCGCGCAGATCAATCGCCAGCGCCGAAAATCCTTTTTCGTTAAGCTTGGAAAAAAAATCGCGCCACGATTCCTTGGTCGCCGGCATCATATGAAGCAGAACGGCCGCCCTCTTTCCGGAAGCGGGATAATAATCGCCCGCCACCTCCACGCCATCTTCCGTTTTAAACATAACCTCTTCGCTTTTCATCGGAATCTACGCCCTCAATCTTATAAGAATCTCGTCTTCAACGTCCTGCCGGTCTCTTCCGTACATCAAACGGGACAACTCTTTCAGTTTGTCGCGAAGCTCGGCGCTTCCCGCCTGAGGCGGAAAAGTGTGAATGTTAAAAGGGGCCGCCGGTTGATTGTTAACGAGGATTTTGGCATAGGCGTTGAAATTTTCAATATTAACAAAGTCGCTTCTTGTGAATACCGGCGCGAAATATTTTACCAGAAAATCCGCGTCTTCCGCTCCGACGCGGAACGCGGCCATTGAACCGACGTTGCCGAAAACGGCGTCGCGGATTTTTTCCGCCAGTTGAGCGATAAACTGGTGCGCGATAACCAAATTAAGACGATATTTTCTGGCTTCCGAAAGAATCGTAGCGATGGAATCGGTGGAAATATTCTGAAACTCGTCCATAAAAAGAGAAAAATCGCGGCGTTTTTCCTGCTCAATATCCACCCGCGAAAGAGCGGCCATCAGAAGTTTGCCGACAATTATCATCCCCAAAAGGTTGGCGTTAAGATCGCCGATGCGCCCCTTGGAAAGATTGACCAAAAAAATCTTTCCTTCGTCCATTATCTGCCGGAAATTAAAAGCCGACTTCGTCTGGCCGATAATCGGCCGGACGTAATCGTTGGCGATAAAAGTGTTGAACTTGGAGGTAATGTAGGGGGTCATATTTTGCAGAGCCGCCTCTCCTCCCGTTTTTGTCGCCTCTTTTTCCCAAAAATCAACGACAACCGGATTCTTTATCCTCGCGAGCTTCCGATTCCGAAAATCCGCGTCAAAAAAAACTCGCGGCACTTCCACCAGCGTCGCCGGCTCATTGGGAGCATCTTCCATTAAAAGCAAAAGCGCGCCCCGAAGATATTGCTCAAACATCGGACCGCCGGTCGCTTTTAAATCGTACAGCCGGTCAAATATGCCGACCATTTCGTTAATGACGAAGGTTTTCTGTTCCGGCTTGTCAAAATCGTATTCCAGCATATTGAGTCCGAGCGGCCGCCAAATGTCTCCCGGATCAAAAACGACGACATCGTCCACCCGCTCTTTCGGAATTACGCTTAGAATCTTTTCAATGGCGTCGCCGTGGGGATCAATAAAACAGATGCCCTTTCCCCGTTTAATGTCTTCAATGGCCAGGTTTTCTATCATCACGGATTTTCCGACGCCCGTCTGGCCGATGACGTAAAGATGGCGGCGGCGGTCGTTATCGCTCAGACGGATCACCCTCTTTTCTCCGCGAAAAACGCTTTCGCCTAAAATACTGCCCTCCGCCGATAATTCCTGCGGCGGCGGCGCTTCTTTCGTTCTCAGCCATTTAACGCGAGGAATGGTTGAGCCGGAAATCGGCAGGTGAAACAAACCGGCCAATTCCTCGCTGTTTAAAATCATCGCGTTGGCGTCCGGTTCGCGAAAAGAATAATTGAAAAAGAGTTTTTTTAAATTTCGCGGTTTGACGATTTTAATTTCATTGCGCAAGGGGGCGGAAAACTGCGCGAAAGCTCCGGCCAGCGACTCAAGAATTGACTCCGCTTCAAATTGAGCCGCGGCGGAAGCGATCAGCCGGACATTCACGGAAAAGAGCGGCTTGGCCACTTTTTGCCCAAACGCCTTTACCGCCTCTTCGTCAATTATCTTCGGCCCTTTTTCTTCCGATTTCTTTTCGGACGAAAGAGCGGACGTAATATCTTTAAAAGTAATCAACTTCGACTGTAAAATGTCTTTCAATTTTTTCCCCTTCTTCAGTTCGGTAAGAGCGCTCAAAACGCTTTTTTTGGCCCATTCTTTCGCCGGCGCGACAACCACCTGCAACGCCGCTCCCTCGCCTATTTCTTTAAGCTGCGAAAGATGGCTGATGACCGGAGCGAAGGTGTCAACGTTTGCTTCCTGATAAGTTCTTATCGGCAAAGCGAAGTTTTGCTTCAGCGTCAAATAGGCGCCGACGGACGAACCGTTGGCGTTAAAAATATTAAAATCGTCAACGCGATTCACCTGGGCGTTCGGCCATAATCCCTGAATCTGCCCCATCGCGAAATTCAGCGATTTTTCCGGCGCCGCCAGATAAAAATGAATAAGCTCTCCCACGTTGTGAACGGCGGCCTCAAAAACAAACGGCTGATTGATGGAGGTCAGAGCGGAAAAAAGCTGTTCCGAGAGATTGATTTCGTTTTTCGGGTCTTTCGGCTCTTTTCCTTCATCTTCGCTGATTTTAGGCAGGGTGATTAAAAGAAGACGGAGATTGAGCGACCGGAAAGAACGTTTTTTGCGCAAATAAATCGCAAGGATCGCGAGCGTCAGCGCGAGGGCAAAAACCGCGGACGCGACGACGAAAATTAATCCGTTCATTCTGTTTTTATTCCGTTTTTATTATTTTCCGCTTGACCAGCTCTTCGTGAAGCTTGTCAACCAGAGCGTCGTGAAAAGCGTCCAGAACGTAAGGAGAACCTTCCCGCGCTTCTTTAATGGCGGCGGCTAAACCGTCGGAGAGGGCCTTATTCACCAATTGCCCGACTTTATTCCGGTCGTCGGAAGAAACGGAAGACGCCGCGGTTCCGGCCGGAGGCGCGGCCGGCGTCATCCGCGCGGACGGCGCGGGAAAGATTTTCTCGCGGACGGTTTCTCTTAAAATTTCCTTTTCGGAAACAAACCCCCTCGTTTTTTCAAGCGCTTCCTTTTTTTGCGCTATTTCCGCCGAAAGCTGGGCGATTTCCGCCTCCAGATTGTTTTGAAACGCGTTTTCGGGCATAATATTTATATTAACAAAAAATAATGTTTAAAAAACTGCTTTCTGCTCGCTACTTTCTACTCGCCATTATTCTTATTATAGCCGCTTTCTTTCGTTTACACAATCTGGAAAATACTCCGCCCGGACTTTATCCGGACGAAGCGATGAACGGCAACAACGCCCTTGAGGCGCTGGCGACCGCTCCGCCGGCCGGCGGATTCAAGATTTTTTATCCGGAAAACAACGGCCGTGAAGGGCTGTTCATCAACATCCAGGCGCTTTTCGTCAATTTTCTCGGCAACGAGCCGTGGGTCCTGCGCCTGCCCAGCGCTCTTTTCGGAATTTTGACGGTTCTCGGCGTTTACTTTCTGGCGCGGGAGCTTTTTCGCGAAAATCCCCAAGGAGAAAAAATAGCCCTTCTTTCCGCTTTCTTTTTGGCGACAAGTTTTTGGCATATCAACTTTTCCCGCATCGGCTTCCGCGCCATAACGGCTCCGTTTTTTTTAACCTGGGGAATTTATTTTTTGCTGTCGGCGTTCCGCCAAATAAAAGAACGGAGGGGCGCTAATATATATATTCTTAGTTCCATATTCTCCGGCGTTTTCTACGGCCTGGGCTTTCATTCTTATATCGCCTATCGGGCGACGCCGGCTTTGATTCTCGCCGTTGCCGCAATTCACTGGATTAAAAACCGGACGGCGCGGAAAGAAATCGTCGCCGTTCTTGCCGCTTTTTCCCTCTTCGCCGTCCTTGCCGCTCTTCCTCTTTTTGTTTATTTCTTTGAACATCCGAAGGACTTTTTCGGCCGCACCGGCCAGGTGTCCGTTTTCGCCTCGCCGACGCCGATAAAAGATCTTGCCTTAAACGCCGTTAAAACGGCCGCGATGTTCAACTTCGTCGGCGATTTCAACTGGCGGCACAATTACGCCGGCCGACCCGCGCTTTTCTGGCCCGTCGGCGCGATGTTCTTAATCGGCGTTTTCTTGGCCGTCAAAGCGGTTATTCACGAAATCAAAATAAGAATCGGCCGCCGCAGTTTTAACTTTGAGCGTTATCCGTTGAAATTTTTTGAAAGTAAAACGAACGTTTCTTCCGCTTCTTTCACCGCGCTCGTCTGGCTCGGCGTTGCCGCTCTGCCGGTTGTCGTTTCCAACGAAGGAATCCCCCATGCCCTTCGCGCCATTCTAATGGCGCCGCCGGCGTTTATTCTCGCCGGAATGGCCGTCGGTTGGTTGTGTCAAAAAGAAGCCGAGAACGTTCCGACGACGTTTTCTCCGACGGCGACTAAAACGATCGCTCTTGGCGCTTGGCTGATCGCTTTTCTTTTGGTCGCCGAGGTTTATGTCTCTTATTTTTTGCTGTGGGGAAACAACCCGAATACCGCCGGCGCGTTCGCAAAAAATTACGTTGAAATCGGAAGAGAGCTCAACGCCGTTCCGAGAGAGCGGCCCAAATACGTCATCGTTGAAGCCGGCGGCGGCGACGTGCGGGGAATTCCCATGCCCGCTCAAACCGTGATGTTTATCACCGACACTTTTACGCCGGAAAAACAACGAGAGAAAAATCTTTTTTACGTTCTGACGACGGACAAAAATAAAATCCCCGCCGGCGCTTATACGGCGATAATTAAATAATTGATTTAATTCTTCCTTTCTTCCGCTTCCCACGCCGCTTTCCGGTAAGCGCAATATTCGCAATCAACGGCCGCTTTCGGGGGGAAATCATTTTCCAAACAATATCTGGCCGCAAGAAGCGCCGCTTCAACCCAATCGCCGCTTCCCTTATAAGGAATAATCTTGACGTTAAATTCCAGCTTGCCGTCAAAGGCCTCTTTGTCTCTTCGCCCGTTGGCGTAAACGAAATAACCGGTATCGGAAACGTTAAAACCGTTTCCGCGCAAAAGCCATTGGTAAATTTCCATTTGCCGCTTATAGCCGTCCTGCCACTCGGCATCCAAATTGACTTCGCTGTCTTTGCTCGTCGCTTTGTAATCAACGACGATGAGCTTGCCGTCGGACCCGATCCAAACATCGTCAACGGCGCCGGTAACGAGAAAATTAGACGGCCCATGATGATATTGAACGCCGACGAAATTCTCTCGCCACCGGTTAATTTCCGGATGGTCAAAGGGCACCGCGTCAATGCCGTAAGCCGCCATCAAAGGATGCGGCGATTTTTTCGCCCGATGAACGTCAAATTCTTTTTTCAGCAGATGATCCACCGCCGAATTCAGATTGAACGGAAATCCCGGCGGCTGGCCGACGCCAAGCCGCCGGTCAAGGTAAAAGCACCGCTCGCATTTTTTGAAAAGTTCTAGCTTGGAGCGGCTTAATTTAAACGGCTCGGTTGACGCCGAATTAAATATGTTTCTCGTTCTTTTTCCCGATTGTTCTTTTCCTTTGGCCATTAGATTTAATTTCCTTTGAAATTTTGGGTGATGATGACGTAATCGTTGACGACCGCGATGCCGATGCCGCCGGCCGTAAATTCGGCGTTTAGGATATTCTTGCGATGACCGGGAGAATTCATCCACCCGATTACCGCCCGCTCGCTTGTTTCCGCGATCGTCCGCCATTCTTTATTCGCCCACTCAACCCGATCGGCGCCCCGAATCGCCGCCAACGACTGGGACAGCGCGGCGCGATATAAAGCCGTTCTTTCTTCGCGCGTTCCTTCGCCCGGCGAAAATTTCACGACCTGCGGGCAATCCGCCGGCGCTTCTCCGGTTCGGTATTTATAGACCAAATTTTCGGCGAGCGGCACCATCGCGATATTTTCTCCGCCGGCGCGGTAATCAACATTGGAGTTTTCAAACCGCTCCTTCAGGGTAAATCCGAAAACGAATCCCTCATGGCGGATAATCGGATAATTGCACAATTTGCCGGAATCGGTCGTTTCCGCATTGTCCGCCGCCTGATCGCGGCTGTGGCGCGTGGCCAATTCGCTTAATTGGTCGTCCCAGAAAAGAGGCGCAAGACCGGCGGCCGCTCTTTCTTGATTGACCGAAGCGTGAACCCGCAAGGCCATTTCTTTCAAGTCGTAATCCGGCCGCGGCGGGGTCGCGTAAGACGGCGCGGAAGACGCGGGGGGAACGGCCGACGATCCTCCGCCAAGCGGCGCGGCCGGAATCGTTTCTGCGCCGCCGCCGTTCTTGGCGGCGGCGACAGCCGCAAGTTCGCCGTTAACTTTGGCTCTCGTCAAAGGGCCGAAAAATCCCGTCACCGGCAATTCGCTTGCCGACTGATAGTCCTTAAGCGCTTTTAAAGTTATGGAATAAAAATTGCCCGTGGCAAAACCGGGAAGTAGAAAACCCTTCTCTTCCAAAAATCCCTGCAATTCTTTCACTTCAGCATTTCCGCGCAAACCGAAACGAAGATCGTTTTTAAAATTCGCCCGCGAAAGCGGCTTCACGGTTTCAAGGCGGCCGCTCAACTCTTCAATCTGCCGCAAAAGACCGGCTATTTGATTTTGCAGTTCAGCCGTCGTCAAAGCCGACGATCGGCTTATCGGGATCATCGTCGCCAGTAAAATTATTATCGCCGTTAATCGTTTCATTTTCAGTAGACCCGCTGCTTAATAATTTTTCGTGGCGAAATTTTGATTTTTTCGAGCGAAAACAACGAAGCGCGAGCCTGCCTGCCGGCAGGCAGGGAGGTGAATACGACTGTATTCATTGACGAGCGATGAATTGTTTGCAGCCGAAAAATCATAATTGTAGTAGAAAGGGTTATTAAGCAGTGGGTCTAGTATAAATAACCCCAGGTATGCAATTTAT
>JACRHY010000012.1 GCA_016215765.1 Parcubacteria group bacterium | reverse complement strand
GGCGTCCTGCGGTAGTAGAGTTGGGCCTTGATACTTGGATGCTTGACTCTTTTGTTTCTTTGAGTTTTGGTAATCCCAATCTTAGGAAGTCGGACTTCCTAAGATTGGGATTACCCGCTACTTGATTGCTATAGGCTAAATTCTCCTATCCTAAATTCTATATTCTATCCCCCTCGCATCCTCTCTCCTTCTGAGGATTCCATGCTAAAAGTCCACCTTCCAAATTTTTGACGTTTCGGCAACCGGCTTTTTCCAGAAGCCGCGCCGCTTCGCCGCTGCGCATTCCGCTCCGGCAAACGCAGATTATTTGCCTTTCGGGGTTGATTTTCAGTCCGCTTAAAGAAGGATCGCGGCGCAGTTCATCAAGCGGCAGATTGATCGCTAGGGAAAGAGAGCCGGACTTAAATTCTTCTTCCGTCCGGACGTCAACGATCAAAATGTCTTCTCCGTCCTTAATTTTCCGCCGCAGATCGTCGGCGCTTATCTCCGCCATAATATTTTTTTTAATTTTGCCAATTCTCCGCGGCCGACCCCCGCCTTTTTCGCTTCAAAATTCAGGCGCAATATCGGCTCGGTGTTGGATTTTCTGACGTTAAACCAAAAATCTCCGCAATCTATCGACAGGCCGTCCATTCTGGAAATCCGGCACCTGCCCTTAAAGCGGCGTTCCAGATTTTTAAAAACCGGCGGCTCTCCCGCGATTTCCGATTCCCGGCCGGCGATTTTTACGTTGATTTCTCCGCTTTGGAAATATTTCCGAAACGGCTTTATCAGTTCGGAAAGCGGCCTCTTTTTCTCCGCCAGAATTTTCAAAACGCAGAGAAACGCCAAAAGCGCCGAATCGGAATAAAAGAATTTTTTGAAATAGTAATGTCCGGACGCCTCCGCTCCAAAAAGAGCGCTTCGCGACATCATATCTTTTTTGGCGTTCGTCCGTCCGATTTTTCCCGTTATCGTCCGTCCGCCGCGTTTCAGAACGGTTTCTTCCAAAATGCGGCCGACCGTCAGTCCGCGCCAGATTTTTCCGTCTTTCCGTCCGCCGTTGCCGCGCAAAAAATAATCGGCCATTAAAGAAGCGGCGGCGGCGGCGGGAACCTCCTCGCCTTTTTCATCAAGAAAGACGACCCGATCGCCGTCCGCGTCAAAAACCGCCGCCAAATCCGCTTTTGTTTTTAAAACCGCTTTTTTTGCCGGCGTCAGCGCTCCCTTGCGAAGCGGATTGGGGCCGCGGCCGGAAAAGCGTCCGTCCAAATTGAAAAACAGCTCCACCGTCCCGATCCCGATTCTTTTTTTAACCGCTTTCAATTCCGGAATCATCGCGCCGTTGCCGGCGTCAACGACGGCTTTTAGTTTCGTTCCGAAGGCGGGTTTTTCGGCTTTCAAAACGAAATCAAGGTATTTTTTAAGGATGTCGGCTTTTCTACTTTTTCCTTCTCGGAGCGTTTCAGCCGAAAATTTTTCTTTTTCAAAAATGTTTTTCACCCTTTCAAGCCCCGTCCCCATCCCGATCGCCAGCCCCCCTTCAAAATGGAGCTTAAATCCGTTGTATTCCGCCGGATTATGAGAAGCGGTTACCATCGCGCCGCCGTCGCTTTTTAAAAAATTAACGGCGAAACAATGGAGGGGCGTGGACGTCAGGCCGAGGTCTGCGACATCCGCGCCTTCGTCGGCGATTCCTCTTGCCAGTTCTTTAAGAAGAAGCGGCGACGATGCGCGCGCGTCCCGCGAAACGACGACCTTCAAGCGGCGCCGCTTCGTCTTTTCCTTCAAAAAAACGGCGAATGCCCGCCCGACTTGATAGGCGACTCTCTCGTTAAGCTCGCGGGGCGTTTTCCCCCGAATGTCGTACGCCCTGAAAATGGCCGCGTTTTTCATTTATTGAATTTTACCCCATAAAACGGTTAAAATAAAAGATGCTCGCCGCGTAAAGGTTTCCCGCGGATAAGTTTTTTTGAAAAACTTCGGCGGGCGGGAAGTGTTCCGCGATTTTTTTAACAATGGCAAAAAACGGAAAAAATAAAAACCGAAAACCGAACGAAGAGAAAAGCGCGAAAAAAATCAAGCTTGACCTTCATCCGGAAACTAAAAAAAGCGTGCTGGCTGTTTTCCTTTTCGGCGCCGCCGTCGTTTTGCTTTTAAGCAGCTTCGGCAAAGCCGGTCCCGCCGGCGATTTTATTTACGGCATTTTGGAGCGGCTTTTCGGCTGGGGATTCTATTTGATTCCGGCGACGCTTTTTTCCGTCGCGGCTCTTTTTGTCGCTTACGAAAAGAATTCCGTTTTGGGCGCGACCTTTTTCGGCGCTTTTCTTTTTATCGTTTCCGGGCTCGGGTTGATTGACGTTCTTTTTCCAAGCGGCGGCGGTTTTGTCGGAAAAATTTCCGGCAGTTTGAAAATTCCCTTTGGATTCACGGCGTCTCTCGTCCTTTTGGCGGCGCTTTCCGTCGCTTCCGCGATGATCGCTTTAAACTCGCCTCTTAAAATATATCGCCGCGTCCAAAAAGACGTCCTAAACGGCGCCGAAGAACCGGAAATCAAAATCGCCGCTTCTCCCGCCGAAGCGGACAAAACGGAAGAACCTAAAAGCGAATCCGCGCCGGCCAGAAAATCGGATGAGGGAAAAATCGTTGAATATAAAGAGAGAGACGGCGCGATTAAAGACATTCCCGTCAGAAAAATGAAAAACTACGTTCCGCCGCCGCTTTCCCTTCTTAATTCCGTCAGCGAAAAGCCGACTTTCGGCGATCTGCGCGCCAACGCCAACGTCATCAAAAGGACGTTTGAAAGCTTCGGCATACCGGTGGAAATGGGCGAAATCAACGTCGGCCCGTCCATCACCCGCTACACCCTCAAACCGGCCGAGGGGGTGAAGTTGTCAAGAATTGTCGCTTTAAATCAGGATTTGGCGCTCGCTTTGGCAAGCCATCCGATAAGAATAGAGGCGCCCATTCCCGGAAAATCGCTGGTCGGCGTGGAAGTTCCCAATAAATCCGCCGCGTTGGTCCGTCTGGGGACAATGATCGGCTATCCGGAATTCAAAAAAATCAACGGGTTGGGATTTGTGCTCGGACGGGACGTGAGCGGCGAATCTATTTTCGGCGACGTCACAAAGATGCCGCACGCGCTTATTGCCGGCTCCACCGGATCGGGGAAATCGGTGATGATCCACTCTTTGCTTATGTCGCTGCTTTACGGCCATTCTCCGGAAACTTTGCGGCTTATTCTCATTGATCCCAAAAAAGTGGAGCTGTCGCTTTACGACGGCATCCCCCATCTCATCGCGCCGGTTATCACCGAGGGCAAAAAAGCGATCGGAGTTTTCCGCTGGGCGATAAGCGAGATGGAGCGGCGGTACGAACTTCTGCTTTCGGCCGGCAGTCGTGACATTAAAAGCTACAATGCGTCCAGACCGAACGACATTCTTCCGTGGATCGCCATCGTCGTGGACGAGCTGGCCGATCTGATGGCCGCTTACGGGCGGGAAATTGAGGGTTCAATCGTCCGTCTTGCCCAAATGGCCCGCGCCACCGGAATTCATCTCGTTCTTTCCACCCAGCGGCCGTCGGTGGAAGTCATCACCGGCCTCATTAAAGCGAATATCACTTCCCGCATCGCTCTTCAGGTCGCCAGCCAGATAGATTCCCGGACAATTTTGGATTCCGCCGGCGCCGAAAAGCTTCTCGGAAACGGCGACATGCTTTTCGTTTCTTCGGAATTTTCCAAACCGAAAAGAATTCAGGGCGCTTTTATCGGCGAAGACGAGGTAAAAAAAGTCGTCAATTTCATCAAAGAAAACAACAAAGAATCCGGCGGCGAGGAGGTAAATTTTGAAAAAACGCCCGTTTCCGACGGCCAAAATATTTTTGACGATTTTTCCGGAGACGACTCCGACGAACTTTTTGACGAGGCGGTGGCGACGGTGAAAGAGGCGAAAAAGGCGTCGGCGTCGCTCCTCCAGAGACGGCTCAAAGTTGGCTACGCCCGCGCCGCCCGCCTGCTTGATCTGATGGAGGCCCGCGGCATTATCGGCCCCGGAGACGGCGCCAAGCCGCGCGAGGTCTTTGTGGAAAACGCCGATAACGAGTAAAATAACAGCGATGGCGCAAAAAGAAATCAACAAAGAGTTTGGCGAGTTTTTAAGCGAAGAAATGGCCGTCAAGGGATTTTCCGCCGAAAAACTGGCGCACGCGACCAACATTCCCGAGCGTTACGTCAACGCCCTTATTAAAAACGATTTCAAAAAACTGCCGGCGGGGGTTTACGCGCGGGGATATATTTTCAAAATCGCCCAGGCGTTAAACGATGACGGCGGCGAATTATGGAATCTTTACAAAAACCGCGCCGGAGAAGCGTTGCGGGCGTCCGGAAAAACCGACAAATTGCCGGCTAATCGATTTGCCGTTAAAAAAATAAACAAAAAAATCATCGTCGCGATCGCCGTCGCCGCTCTCGTCATCGCCTATCTCCTTTTCCGCGCCGACGATCTTATCGGTCTGCCGACTTTGAAATTAACCGCGAATCTTGACGATGCGGTCGTTTCCCTGTCGCCGTTGACAATCAACGGAGAAGTGGAGCCGCGCGACCTCATCGCCGTCAATGGCGAGAACATCGCTGTCGGCAATGACGGGAAATTTGAAAAAGAAATTTCGCTTCAGCCGGGAGTCAACGCGATTGAGTTTAAGGTCAAGCGTCTTCTGGGAAGGGAAATAACCGAGGTTAAGCGCGTCACTTATCAGCCGTAAAATTTCGCCCGTTGCGGCGCGGTGAAGCGGCGACAAAATTAAAATTAAAAAATACGGATGAAAAAACAAAACAAGGAGGAAAATAAAAAAGACAGAGGCGGGGATCCGGAAAAAGACATCCGCGGGCTTTTGGAGGCCTTGCAAAACAAGTTTGGCGAGGGGTCGGTAATGACGCTCGGCGAAACGCGCCGGGTCAACGTTGATACGATTTCCTCCGGTTCGTTTTCGCTGGACGCGGCTCTCGGCGTCAACGGTTTTCCGAAGGGTCGCGTTATTGAAGTTTTCGGGCCGGAATCGTCGGGAAAAACGACCCTTGCTCTTCATGTTATCGCCGAAGCGCAAAAAAAGGGCGGGAAAGCGGCTTTTATTGACGCCGAGCACGCCCTGGATCCCGATTACGCCAAAAGAATCGGCGTCCGTGTTGACGACCTCATTATTTCCCAGCCGGATAACGGAGAAGACGCCCTTAATATTTTGGACAGCTTGGTGCGTTCCGGAATCATTGACGTCATCGTTGTGGATTCGGTCGCCGCTCTCACTCCCAAAGCCGAAATTGAAGGAGAAATGGGCGCTCAATACATCGGACTGCAGGCGCGCCTGATGTCGCAGGCCTTGAGAAAACTGACGGCAATCGTTGCCCGCTCCAACACCCTCGTTATTTTCATCAATCAAATCCGTTCGCAAATCGGAATGATGTTCGGCAATCCGGAAACCACTCCCGGCGGCCGCGCTCTGAAATTTTACGCCTCGGTGCGCGTGGACGTCCGCCGTCTCGCCCAGATCAAAAAAGGAGAAGAGTCGGTCGGCAACCGCGTCAAGGCGAAAGTGGTGAAAAACAAAGTCGCGCCGCCGTTTAAGGTCGCCGAATTTGACATTATGTTCGGCGAAGGCATTTCTTACGAGGGCGACGTTTTGAATACCGCGCTAAAATACGGCGTCGTTACGAAAACCGCTTCCACCATCAGTTTTGAAGGCCAAAAAATCGGCGTCGGCTTTGAGGCCGCCCGCCTGAAACTGAAAGAAGATAAAAATCTCCTCAAGGAAATAAAAAAGAAAACCGAGGCGGTTATGCGCGCGGCGTAAACAGGCGAAAAAAATTATCAAACAGTTGGGCGACCAAAACCGGACCGGCGCCGCCGGGAACGGGCGTATAGGAAATGTCTTTGCGCAAACCAATCTCATCGGCGGCAAAATCTCCCAGCGCCTTTCCTCCTTCCCCGAAGGAACAGCCGAAGTCAACGACAACGGCGTTTTCTTTGAGCATTGCCGGTTTCAATAATCCCGCCTTACCGACGCCGGAAACGACAAGATCCGCCGCCGCGACGCGGCTTAAATCTCCGCCTTCGTCAATCAGGCAGATGTTGCCGGCCTTTCCCATCAGCCAAACGGCTATCGGTTTGCCGACAAGCGAGCCGAGGCCGACGACGGCAATTTTCGCCCCTTTCAAATTAAAATTAACGGACGCTAAAATCTTTTCCAGGGCGCCGGCCGCCGGCGGCAACACCAAGCCGCGTCCGGCATAAAACGCCCCCAACGACCGCTCGCTTAGAACATCAACATCTTTTTCGCGGGGAATGGCGTTTAAAATCGCCTGGCGGTTGAATTTTTCCGGCAGGGGAAGCTGGACGATGACGCCGCCGACGGATCCCTGCCGCGCGATTTCGCCGATTTTTTTTCGCAAGGCGTCGCCGCTCAACGTTTCGCTTAAGCGATAAATCCGAAAATCAACGCCCAATTCAGCGGCCGTTTTTTCTTTTTGTTTCAAAAAAATTTCCGAAGCGGCGGCGTTGCCGACCAAAATAGCCGCCAGGATTTTTTTCGGCGCCGGTCGGGATTTCAATTTTTCAATGGCCTCTCCGGCAATTTTTTTTCCGTCAATAATCATATTTTGCGTTCAGTACGGCAACGGGAATCTTTTAAGCATTTTTTGAATCTCGGCTTTTATCGCGCCCGATCCGCCCTTCTTCATTAAAATTCCGTAAATCCATCCGGCGATTTTTTTCATTTCTTTTTCTTTCATTCCTCTCGTCGTGACAGCCGGCGTTCCGAGGCGAATGCCGGACGGGCGGAAGGGCGAGGCGTCTCCGATAATGGCGTTGCGGTTGGCTGTAATGCCGGCTTCTTCCAGCCGCCGTTCGGCGGACAGGCCGTCCATGCCGAGATTTTTCAGATCAATTAAAAGAAGATGATTGTCGGTTCCGCCGGTTACCAGATTGAAGCCGGATTTTTTAAGCGCCCCCGCCAGCGCGGCGGCGTTTTTGACAATTTGTTTTTGATAATTTTTGAAAGCGGGCTTTGACGCTTCTTCCAGGGCTTGCGCCATCGCGGCGACGGCGTTTTCGTGCGGCCCTCCCTGCGTTCCCGGAAAAACGGCGCGGTCTATGGCGTCGGGAAGCATGAGCGCGGAATTATGAATCATTTTTCTTCTTTTTGAAAAAATAATCGCCGCCCTCGGTCCTCTTAAAGTTTTGTGCGTCGTCGTCATCGCGACGTCGCAATGAGGAAACGGGGACGGGTGAAGACCGGCGGCCGTCAGGCCGGCAATGTGCGAGATGTCGGCCAAGTGATAGGCGCCGACGCTTCCGGCAATCACCCCGATTTTTCGGAAATCAATTTTTCTCGGATAGGCCGTCGCTCCGGAAACGATGATTTTCGGCCGGTGTTTTTTCGCCAGCGCTTCAAGTTTTTTATAATCAATCAAGCCGCTTTTCGGATCAACGCCGTATTGAACCGCCCGGAATATTTTTCCGGAAAAATTCACCTTATGGCCGTGCGTCAGATGGCCGCCGCTTGAAAGAGAAAAACCAAGAATATCGGTTTTGGGTTCCCCCTTTCCGGCATTCGCCGCCCGGTCGTTTAACAGGGCGAAATAAATCGCCAGATTAGCCGGAGAGCCGGAATACGGCTGGACGTTGACGCCCCAGCTCTCGGCTTTCAGTCGGAAAACTTTCAAGGCGCGCTCTTGAGCCAGCTTTTCAATTTTATCGCAATAAACATTGCCCGGATAATACCGCTTTCCCGGATATCCCTCCGAATATTTATTGGTCAGCGGCGATCCTAAAAATCGCAAGACGTCCGGCGAAGCGTAATTTTCCGAAGCAATCAGATTGATCGTCGTTTTCTGGCGGAGGATTTCTTTTTTCAGCAAATGTTTGAGAATCGCGTCCATATTTGTCGGAAATTAAACCAGCATTTTTATAATTGCGGCGGTTTTCCCGGCGTCATGGCGGATAAAACCGCGCGGTCTTATCAGGTCGGCCGTCGCCAAAACCGGTTTTCGGGATAAATTTTCCCCGTCGCAGACGACCAGATTGGATTTTTCCATCGCGTATTTTTTCAGGCGCGCTATCGTCGGTTTTTTGGAATTAACGACGGCAAAATCAAGGACGCCCTTTCCAAGATAATTTTCCAGCGTTTTTATAAAATCCGAAGCGCGGAAATTGGTCGTTTCGCCGAATTTCGTCATTAAATTGACGAAATAAATTTTCTTCGCTTTTGTCGCGGCGATTGCCTTCTTGATTTCCGGGACGAGCAGATTGGGAATCAAACTCGTGAATAAATCGCCGGGGCCGACAATGACGGCGTCGGCCGACATTATCGCCCTGACGGCTTCGGGATTGGCTTTCGGTTTCGGCTCCAGCCAGATTTTTTCAATCTTCAGGTGTCCGTCATGCTTCGGAATGTCAAGGTTGCTTTCTCCTTTAACGACGCGGCCGTCCGCCAGACGAGCGACGAGAGACGCGCGTTGAAGAGTAACCGGCATCGCCCGTCCCCGCACGGCCAAAATTTTTTCGGCTTCTTTGACGGCCTCGGCAAAACTGCCGGTCAGCCGCTCAAGCGCCGTTATCATTAAATTGCCGAAGCTGTGGCCGTTTAATCCGCCGCCGCGTTCAAAGCGGTAGGAAAAAAGCTTCGCCAGCATTTCGTTGTCCGCCGTTGAAAGCGCCACCAGAGCGCGCCGGATGTCGCCGGGGGGCAGGATGCCGAATTCTTCCCGTAAAACGCCGGTTGATCCGCCGTCGTCGGCCATCGTTACGATTGCCGTTACGTCAAAGTCGTCCCGCAAACCGGATAAAATTGAAAACAATCCCGTTCCGCCGCCAAGCGCCGCGATTTTTTTAGTTTTCTTTATTTTCATTTCGCTTTTATTATTAGCGCGAAACGCCGCTTCCGCAAGAGCGGTTACATTTTTTTCGGCCGGCTTACTCCCAAAAGGCCGAGGGCGTTTTCCAAAACGATTTTCGTCGCCAGCGCCAGGGCCAGCCGCGCGGCCGCTATTTTTTTCTCTTCGCCGGCGATTCTTTCTTTTTCGTAAAAATTATGAAACGCCCGCGCCGTTTCCAGCAAATAACGAACCAGAACCGCCGGCGCGCGGCTTTCCGCCGCTTCCCGGACGATCTCCGGAAATCTCGCCAGAAAGCGTATTAAACGGAAATCCTCCGCCGTATTCAGCGGCTCAAAATCCGTTTTCGGCGGCAATTTCCGCTCCGCCGTTTTCAATTTCGCCAAAATTCCCAGAATTCTCACGAAAGCGTACTGAACGTAATAAACTGGATTTTTCAGCGAGCGTTCTTTCGCCAGCGCCAGATCAAAATCCATGTGAGTGTCCGGAGAATACATCAAAAAGAAAAACCGCGCGGCATCCAATCCGACCTCGTCAATCAGTTCTTTGAGGGTGACGAATTCCCCCCTGCGTTTGGACATTCTCACCTCCTCTCCGTTTTTTACGAGACGAACGAGCTGTAAAATAATAAAACGGATTCCGTCTTCTTTGACGCCCAGCGCTTTCAGTCCCGCCTTCAGCCGCGGCGCGTATCCGTAGTGATCGGCGCCCCAAATGTCTATCGCCTCGTCAAATTTTCTTTTTTTGAATTTATCCAGATGATAAGCCAGATCGGGCAGAAAATAAGTCGGTTCGCCGGAATTTCGCACAAGCACCCGGTCTTCCGTGTCGCCGAAACGGGAGGCGCGAAACCACCACGCGCCGTCTTTTTCGTAGGCCAAATCATTCTTTTTTAACTTCTCCAAAGTTTTCCGAACGGCGCCCGATTCGTAAAGCGATTCCTCGGAAAACCAGACGTCAAATTTTATCTTCAATTCTTTTTCAATAAAACGGCGGTTTTCTTTCATCAGTTCCCGGGCAAGCCGAGAGCCGGCGTCTTCTTCGCTCGCGCCTTTTTTCAATTTGATTTTTTTTATTTTTTCCGCCAGCTCTTCCGTCAGGTAGCTCGTTCCCCGCCCCAGTGCCGTTTTCCCCAACTCCCGGATCTGCGCGCTGCTTTTGGCGTCGTTAATGTAATATTCTTTGCGCGCTTTCCAGCCGCAAAAATTCAGGATATTCGCGAGAGCGTCGCCGAGAAAACCGCCGCGGCCGTTGCCGACGGTCAGCGGCCCGGTCGGATTGGCGGAAATAAATTCAATCTGGATTTTTTTGCCGCCGCCGATTTTACTCCGGCCGTATCTCCCCTTCATTTTCAGAATAGTTTTCAATTCTCCCTGAAAAGCGGAAGGCGCGATCCAAAAATTGACGAAGCCGGGAGCGGCTGCTTCAATTTTGGACAAAAAACCCGGCGGGGAGATTTCCTCGATTTTTTCCGCCAGCATCGTGGCGATTTCCATTGGATTTTGTTTCCGAATCTTCGCCAGCCGAAAAGCGACATTAGTTGAATAGTGGCCGTTGCGTTCGTCGTCGGAAGCGAAGACCTCAACGGGGACGCTTCCGCCCGCGGTGAGCCTGCCCCGCCAAAGGCGGGGCCCGCCGAATCCGCCCGCGACTTTTTCAATTAAAGAGATTATTTTTTTCTTCATTTTGTAAAACGAGACGGCTGGCATATACTGAAAGCGATGAAAGCGGCGATTGAGAATAAAAGGGCTTATTTTGACTACCATATTCTCAAAACCTTTGAGGCCGGTTTGGAATTGTTCGGTTTTGAGGTTAAGGCGGTTAAAGGCGGCCGGGCCAATCTCGCGGGCTCCTATGTCGTCATTATAAACGGCGAAGCGTTCCTAATCAACGCCGATATTCCGCCTTACCAGCCGAAAAACGCTCCCGCCGATTACGACCCGAAACGCTCGCGACGACTCCTTTTGCGGCGCGAAGAAATCAGGGAGTTGATCGGCTCGCGAACTGGCGAGCGGTTGACAATAGTGCCTCTAAAATTGTACAGTAAAAAGGCCTTTATCAAGCTTTTGATCGGTCTCGCGCGGCATAAAAAAGCGGCCGATAAGCGCGAAACGATCAAAAAGAGAGAAGCGCGGAAAGAAATGAAGGGCTTTTAACGGGGACGTCGGGCATTGACGGTTGTTTGAAATCAAGGATCGAATCGAGGGCGCGGAACCCTCTAAAAAGCCGCAAAAAATAAGTGCAAACTTATTCAGAACCGCGGTTCGGCCGGCTTTAGCCGTCGCCTAACCGCGTTCGCCCCGTTTTAAACGGAGCCATGGGACAATCGGCGCTCGCTCCCGATTGAAACCCGTGTCATAAAATCGAGCCGAACTCCGATCGCTCCGGCCGGTCGGAAATTTCGCAAAACGCCGGAAGGGACGCGGGGCTTTTGTCCGATTTATTACCCCTCGCTCCCGTCAATACAAATCGGGCTGCGATTCGGACAGTCCTTGTTTTTAAAAACAATTCGGACGGGAGTTCAACTCTCCCCGTCTCCACATAACAAAACCCCCGCCCCCGGTCCTGTTAACATGACCATGGGCAGGTTTCAGACCGGTAAACCCCGTTAGAAGATCACGCGGGGTGTTCTGCTTCTAACGGGGTAAATCCGGGGGGGATAAGCGGAAAATTTCGGATGGAAAATTGACAATCGGCGGAGGCGGGAGTACTTTAAAAACCATGCGGACTTTTTTCAGCAGTTCATTGGGAATGCGGCTTGACGTTGATCAAATGGTGCGGGTAATCTCCGATTTTATCAATGAAGACAAAAACCGGCGCTATAAAGTCATCATCGGAACCGATTCGGAAAAAAATGGAGAGCATGGCGCCGATTTCGTGACGGCCGTGGTTGTCCGGCGGGTGGGAAACGGCGGACGTTATTTTTGGCGCCGCGTTGAGCTGGATAAAATTTACACGATGCGCGATCGCATTATTCGCGAAGTGCTTATTTCTCTTGACGCCGCCAAAGAGCTACTGGAACGGCTCAATAAAAGCGATGCGCCGGAGTTTGATTTTGAAATTCACGCCGATGTCGGCGAAAACGGAGCGACCAAAGCGATGATCCAGGAAATCGTGGGGATGATCCGCGCCAACAATTTTGAGGCGAAAACCAAACCGGAAAGCTACGCCGCTTCTTCCGTGGCGGACAGGCATGTATAGATAGAATTTAGAATTTAGCGAGTAGCAAGTAGGGAATAGCGTTTAGGGTATAGGGGGGAGGATTTAGAATATAGAATATAGCGAGTAGATATAGAATTTAGGAAATGGACAGATTAGTTTTTGACATAGAAACGAAAAATGCTTTCGCCGACGTGGGCGGCGAGGCGTTCATAAAAAATCTCAATGCTTCCGTGGTCGGCGTTTATTCGTACGACAAGGACGCTTATTTTTGTTTTGAGGAAAGCGAATTCGGAAAATTGGGAGAAATGTTTCAAAAAGCCGCTCTGATTATCGGGTTCAGCATCAACCGTTTTGACATTCCCGTCCTCGCCAAGTACTTCAAGTTTAATCTTAAGGCGATCGCCAACGTGGACATTCTGGAAGAAATTGAAAAGCCCCTGGGACGACGCGTCGGTCTTAACGATCTGGCGATGGCCAATCTCGGCATCGGCAAAACGCGGCACAGTTTGGAGGCGATTACTCTGTATAAAGAAGGAAGAATGGAGGAACTGAAGGAATACTGTCTTAATGACGTAAAAATCACCAAGGATGTCTATAACTTGGCCGTAAATCAGGGCTATCTTTGGATTCCTCAGCGCAATACGCCGCAGATGATCAAGCTGGAGATTGATCTGAAGCGGGAAATCGTTCCCCAGCCGTCTCTTTTTTAAACGCTTAAGCGGCGCTCTATTCCGAATTTTTTCGGCCGTGTTAGAATTATTAGGAGAGCGGAATTTGATTAACTTCAATGAAGCGAATTTATTTTGATTACGCGGCTTCAACGCCGATGGCCTCCGCGGTCGTTAAGGTAATGAAGCCGTATTTTAGCGAAAAATTTGGCAACGCCGGCTCTCTTCATCGTTTCGGGCAGGAAGCGGCGGCGGCCCTTGAAGAATCCAGGGAAAAAATTTTAAAAATTATCGGCGGGACGGGCAAATTGATTTTCACCGGCTCGGCGACGGAGGCGAATAATCTGGCTTTGCGCGGCGTAGTTAAAGCCGCCTGGTCCAGGCAGAAAATAGCCGGGCGGCCTTATAGGATTATAGTTAGCGGAATTGAACACGAGTCGGTTTTGGAAACGGCGCGCGATCTTAAAAGGGGCGGAGTTGAGGTTGTTTATATTCCGGTTGACCGCGAAGGCGTCGTTGATTTGCGCAAACTGAAAGAATCGCTTAATGAACGGACGATTTTGGTCTCGGTGATGTTCGCCAATAACGAGATCGGAACGATCCAGCCGATTTCGGCAATAGCCGAAATTATTAAAGAATTTAGAAGAAAGAATCTAGAATTTAGTAATGAAAATAAATCTAAATCCCATATTCTAAATTCCATATTCTATCCCATATTTCACACGGACGCGGTTCAGGCCCTCCAATTTTTGGATTGCGACGTTGATAAATCGGGAGTGGATTTAATGTCGCTCTCGGCGCAAAAAATTTACGGCCCGAAAGGCATCGGCGCGCTCTACGTTAAAAATATAGAATCTGAAAATCAGAAAATAGAATCCCACTTCCTACCCCCCGCCCCCCACTCGCTAAATTCTAAATTCCCAATTCTCAATTCTATCATCACGGGCGGCCTTCAGGAATTCGGCTTGCGCGGCGGAACGGTTAACATTGCCGGCGCCGTCGCTTTCGCCAAAGCCGCGGAATTGGCGGCGGGACGGCGGAGCGGAGAAGGGAAGAGGATAGGCGAACTGCGCGAGCGTTTTTGGCGGGGGATCAAGAAAATATTCTCGCGAGCGGAAATGAACGGAGTTTCTTTCGGCTCACCGCGGGCGGATTCGGCGCGCCCCGCCTTTGGCGGGGCAGGCTCACCGCGGGCGGCGGCTCTTCCGAATATTCTCAATGTTTATTTTCCCGGCCGGCGCGCCCAGGAGCTTTTGGTTGAAATGGATTTGGCCGGCGTCGCCGTTTCCGCCGGCTCCGCCTGCTCCGCTTACGCCGCCAAGCCGTCCCATGTCGTCGCCGCTTTGGGATTTAAAGACGGTCGCGCCTCGGAAAGCCTGCGTTTCAGTTTCGGATCGCCGACGGACGAGGGCGAGATTAACGAGGCGTTGAAACGGATCGCGGGAATTTTTAAAAAAAGAAAATAGAATTTGGCACTCTCTCTGTCCAGGTTCAGATAGATATTGACCACTTAGGTTTGTAGGGTAATAACATCTTTTGTCGGCAATCGACCAGTTTGCCATTTTCGATAATAGGCTTCAGGAGTCAAATAATTCAACGATTCATGAGGCCGT
>JACRHY010000001.1 GCA_016215765.1 Parcubacteria group bacterium | reverse complement strand
TAACGCGTTAAGCACTCCGCCTGGGAAGTACGGCCGCAAGGCTAAAACTCAAAGAAATAGACGGGGACTCGCACAAGCGGTGGAGCATGAGGTTTAATTCGACAGTAAGCGAGGAACCTTACCAGGGCTTGAAATTCTGACGAAGGCCGTTCGAAAGGATGGCCGTCTCTCAAGGACGTCAGGACAGGTGCTGCATGGTTGTCGTCAGCTCGTGTCTTGAGATGTTTCCTTAAGTGGATTAACGAGCGCAACCCCTATCGTCTGTTACAAGTGTCAGACGAGACTACCCCGTTTATCGGGGGGGAAGGTGGGGATGACGTCAAATCAGCATGGCCCTTTGATGCCCTGGGCGACACTCGTGCTACAATGGCCGGTACAATGGGTTGCCAAGCCGAAAGGCGGAGCTAATCCCATCAAAATCGGCCCCAGTTCGGATTGAGGGCTGAAACTCGCCCTCATGAAGCCGGAATCGCTAGTAATCGCGGATCAGCTACGCCGCGGTGAATACGTTCTCGAGTCCTGTACTCACCGCCCGTCACACCAAAGGAGCCGGGAGTGCCTGAAGTTCGCCATCGGCGAATTAAGGTAAGTTCGGTGACATGGGTGAAGTCGTAACAAGGCACGTGTAGCGGAAGCTGTGCGTGGATCATATAAATTACTAAGTAGTCGATTCGCTGAAAGGCGAAAGGCGTTGATCGATGAGCCTGAAGTCTCGATTGTTGGGGCAATTAAAAAGCAACAAATCTTTTTCGTTAAACGTGGAACATAAAACACGGAATGTATTATTAGTTATCAAATAAACACAAAACTCTTTCTTCAACCCGCTCACTCCGCCGGCTGGCGGATGCGCCTGCCTGCCGGCAGGCGGGCTTCCGTTTAGGTTTCAGATAGGAGAACCCCGTGTTTCGCGCCTCATGTTTCACGTTTTATATTTTACGTTTCGTGTTATAATTGTGGTATGGCAGACACAATCGAACAAGCGGTAAAAAAGCAAATTCTTCTGGTGGAAGACGAGCAGTTTTTATCCGCCTTGCTGAAAAATCGGCTGGAAAAAGAGGGCTTTGAAGTTATTTTGGCCCGTGACGGCGAGGAGGCCGTAAATATTCTTAAAACCGCCAAACCGACGCTGGTTCTCCTTGACCTTATTTTGCCGAAGATGTCCGGCTTGACGTTCTGGAAAGGATTAATTCCGATCCCCAGCTCCACAAGGGGCCGGTGATGATCATTTCCAATCTCGGACAGGAGAGCGACATTGAGCGGGGGAAAGAATTGGGCGCCGTTGATTATTTTATCAAAGCCAAAATATCCATTGACGATTTAATCGGCGAAGTGAAAAAAAAGACGGAGTCGGGCGGTTAACCTCGCTGGAAGCTCGCTCCGTTAGAAGTTTTGCTTCTAACGGAGTTAAAAGTTGTCCACAGCCGCTCGGAGAAGAATCTGCTATAATAGTATTGAGCCTTGTCGTAGATTCCGGATCAAATCTAATTTGCAAGGGAGGTCAAATAAAAGTCGGCTGTGGCCGGCCATTGAGACCACCCACCTGGTTGAAGCCGGGTAATCGCAAGACAAGGCCCACCAAAAACCCCCCCTCCTTTTTAACGGAAGGGGGTGTTTGGTGGGATTGTTATTTTTTTCGGATAGTTCATAATAAACATTATGGAAGACCAAAAACACGCTTGCGGCGAAGAGTGTTCTATTTACGGCGTCAATATCCATGAGCCGGTAACGCCGGAAATTGTCCGCGACGCCATCGTTAAATGCTTTACCGTCGCCCACGCGGAAGTGCTTGAAGAACTGAAAGAATTCACGACGGTTGAAAATCAAGAAGCGTTTGAAGAGATGAAGAGGGCGAACGTTGAAGCGCTGATCCGGCAATTTTTCAAAGAATCCGGCGGTGATTTTGATCGTCCGACTAAGGAAACGGTCATAGCGACGCTCGGCAAACTCGTTGATTTCAGCGAAAAATTCCGCAGTCCCGAAATAGTCAAAAAGCACAAAGACGCCATTTCCGTCATTATCGGCAAACTTTAAAACGTGAAACGCGAAGCATGAAACGTGAAACTTGAAACATGGAAATTATTTTTCTGACGATGAAAGCGGCGATTGTTCCGGCGGCGATTTTGATTTCCGCTTATTCTTTCGCGGTCGTTGATTTCAAGAAGGCGGTGAAATTTTCCACGGCAATCGGGCTGTTTTCGTTGTCCGTCGCGTTTTTCGGCGCGGAAAATTTATTGTTAAGCTCTTATGGCTTGAGCGGGGAGGGCGTTGATATCGTCAAGCACTTATTCGTTTATGCCGGAATGGTTTTTTTCTATCTGTTTTTGTCCGATTGTCTTTCGGGCCATTGCCCGAAAAATAAAGGTTCCTCGGGGTAGAGCCCCGATGTATTGTCGGAACCTTTGCTTCGTCTTCGCTCGGATAAAATGTAAAATCAGAATTTTCCACTTTACTCCTCGCTAGCCGAATTAACGAAATCCGCTTAGAATATAAAAATTATGAACGATCCGATTTCAATTTTTACCGAGAGCGGAACGACGCACGTTCTCCCGCTCATTATTTTGATAGTGATTATTTACGCCTTGTCCAACGAGGCGAAAAATTATGATATTGCGCCGGCTATGGGAGCGATCGTCAAAATGACCGTCGGCTTGCTGATCGTCACTTTCGTCCATTTATTTGAGTTTCTGACCGAAACGCACCGGCTTATTCCCTTTTTTCACGCCGATGAGGATTACGTGGAAATCATTGAAATCGCGTTGTTTTCTCTCTCCTTTCTTTTTTTCTTTTGGGGGTTGAGAGAAGTTAAAAAAATATCCCGCGGTTCGTAATTCGCATAAACGTCGCTGTTTTTGTGCTATAATAAAAATATGAATAAAAAAACGGCGGTAATTATTTTGGGAATCGCGGCGGTTGCCGCGGCGGCGGGCGTTTATTGGTACGGAAAACGGGCGCCCGTCGTCGTTGAGAAGCGTTCTTTTCTGGTTATAGCGGTCAATCCCGGCGGAGCGGCCTATACCAAGTTTTTTGACGGCTTCAAAGAAGCGATCGCCGGAATCAACGGCAAAAACGACGCGGACGTGTCATTGATTTTTAAAAACGCCGAAGGCGATGCCAAAAAATTGAAGGAATTGGTCACCGCGGCCGTCGTTATGAAACCGGACATAATAGCCACCATTTCCGGTCCGCCGACGCTGCAGGCGCTGAACGAAACGAAAGCAAGCAAGATTCCGATTTTAACGGCGCTCGGCGATCCGGTAGAACATGGCTACGTCAAATCTCTTCAAAGTTCGGAGACGAATCTTACGGGCATCGCCCAGCAGAATATAGAACTTACGCCAAAGCGTTTTGAAATTTTAAAAGAACTCGTTCCGGCGGTTAAAAGAGTGGCGGTTTTCTATGATACCGGTTGCGGACCGACGAAAAAGGCCCGGCCGATCGCCAATGCCGCCGCTCCCGTTCTCGGCCTGACCCTGACGGAATTTCCCCTGACGGATCCGACCCGCGACGAAGTGGCGGGCGCGCTGGGGGCGGTGAATAAAAGGGACTTTGACGCGATTATCTTTTATCCCCACGGCACGCTTTTTTCCAAATCCGATTTGTTTCTGAAAAGAGCCGCGGAAGAAAAACTTCCGATAATCATGCCCGACGAAGAATCGCTGGCGAGCGGCGCCCTCGCTTCTTACGGACCGGATTATTTTGAAATGGGAAAAGCGCTCGGGAGAATGGCCGAAAAAATCATTATCGGCGGAGAGTCGCCGGAAAACATCCCCTTGGAACAGCCGAGTAAAATTAATTTCATCATCAATCTGGCGGGCGCCAAAAAACTCGGAATCGCAATCCCCGAAGCGGTTTTAAAAAGCGCCGACCGGATCGTTGAATAACGGACTCACTGCTTAATGAAGCGGGATTTTTTCTCTCAAATTTTATATGTTTTGATTCTCGGTTTAATCGTTGTTATCAACGCGGTGTGGTTTTTGCCGATCTCCGCTTCTTTAAGGGACAGGATAAGCGACGTTGAAGCGGAAGCCGTCAGAAGAGCCGGAAGCTCTATTTCTTTCTTTTTGGACGGCAAAATAATTGAGCTGGAAATTCCCGCGCGGAATTTCAAAAAAAATCTTCACGATCCGGAAAACGGCGAAATCGCGAGAAAAATCCTCAGCGGCGAAGGATTTTCCCGGGTGACGGTCGTTGATGCCGAGGGAAACGAGATATTCAAATACGACAAGTTTAAGCTGGTTTTGCCCTCCGATTTCGGAAACGTTTCCGAATTGCCGGAATTCCGGGAAATCGCGCGGACGCGCCGGCCGGTTTTCGGGCGCGTCGCGATTTCCGAAAGTTTTGAGCCGGTGGCAATCGTCGGCGTTCCCGTTTTGACGCCCGATGGGCGGATGAACGGCGCGCTGATGGCGGAACTCCGGATAAGATCGGCTTTGGAAATTATCGGGAGCGTCAAAACGCCGCATTCCGGCAAGGTTTATATCGTTGACGGGGAGGGCGCTTTGATAGCGGATAAGGACATTTCGCTGGTTTTGAAAAATCCCGACTATTCTTCAAGGGCGATCGTCGCCGCCGTTTTAAAAGAGAAAAAAACCGTTTTTTCCGCCGATGATAAATATTCTTACGTGAACGAAGGGGGAATTGAAGTTCTGGCGGCGGGGGAATACGTGGCGAAAACGGGCTGGGGGGTAATCGTTGAAGAGTCAAGAAGCGAGGCCTTAAAAACCATCAATATGGCGCGGGTTTTTCTTTTGATTGCCGTTCTCCTCGGGGCGTTTCTGGTTTATATTTTGCGAAAAATAAACTCCGATTTGGCGCGCTCCAGAGAAGAGCTGTCCAAAACTCTCGTTTCAACGCGGTTGTTGTCCGACGTTTTAAAAAAGGCCTCGCAGGCGTGGGGAATGTCGGACTTGGAGGGAAATATGATTGACGCCAATGACGCCTTTTCGGATCTCACCGGCTATTCCGGCGAAGAAATCAAAAAAATGAAAAACGTTGATTTTTTTGATCCCGACAGCGCAAAGGAAGTCAAAAACAGAATTGAAAACGCGCTGGCTACCGGCAATCCGTTTTCGGCCGACGCCAAATTCACCGTCAAGGACGGTTCCAAAACGGCCGTTCATATTATCGTTAACGCTTATCGCGACAACGGGAGGCCGAAGTATCTTTACGCTTTTGTCACGGATATTTCGGAAGAAAAAAAGAGGGAGGAAGAACTGGCGGCCCGAAACGCCGACTTGGAGCGGTTGAATGAAGTTATGGTCGGCCGCGAGCTGCGAATGGTAGAATTAAAGAAAGAAATCGCGGAATTGAAGGAGGAAATAAAAAACAAAAAATAATCCATGCTTTGGCGGCCGAAAATAAAAATCAAAACAAAAATACTCGGCGGTTTTCTTCTTCTGCTGGCCGTTTCCGTTTCCGTCGTTTCCGCCGTTGCCTTTTGGCAATTTAGAAACATTCTGAGAGATCAGGTCTTGTCTGATTTTGTCTTAACGGCCGAAACGAAGGAGGGGTATGTGATGGCCTTTTTGGATAATTTGAAAGGAAGAGTCGCCGATTTTTCGTCCGACGGTCTCATTAGGGATTTGACGGCTGAAATTTCCGCGGGGAAAGACGGCCAAGCCCGGGATCTTCTTAATCGGCATTTAATTCAACAGAAAATGCCCTTGGATGAATTTCTTCTCGGCATAAACGTTATTGATTTGAACGGGCGCGTTATCGCCTCAACGCGCGAAGAAGAAATCGGTCGCGACGAATCGGCGGATGATTATTTTATCAAAGCGAAAGAGCTTTCTTATGGCGAGGCCTATATTCCAGATATACCCGCTTCCTATCATTTTGAAGGGAGGGGCACTTTGGCGATTTCCGCTTCGCTGATTGACAAAACAACCGGCCGGCCGATCGGCGTCATCGCCAATTTCATTGATGTAAAAAACGTCGGCGATCTGATGACCGGCGAGCGTCAGATTCGTCTCGGGGCGACTTCCGGTGTCATGGAAAGGATGAAAACGTTTGAGACCTATCTGACAAGCGCCGAGGGGCTTGTTCTTACCGAATTGAAATTTATGCCCGACGCCGTTTTGAAGCGGAAGCTGGACGCCCTGCCGGTCAAAAAATGCCGCGAAGAAAAAAAAGAAATCGCCGCTCTTTACGGAAATTATCTTGATATTCCCGTTATCGGCGCTTCAATGTGCCTGCCGAACGGCTGGACGTTGATTGTTGAAATGAGCGAAGACGAGGCGCTTGGCCGCGTCGGCGATATACAGCAATACGTCGTTTTCTTGATTTTGGCCGCGATGGCCGCTGGGAGCGCCGCCGCCTATTGGCTGGCTTGGGGAATCGCCAAACCGATAACGCGGCTCGCGCAAACGGCCGAAGAAATAAAAGCGGGAAATTTTTCAAAAAAAGCGGATGTCGCGTCAACGGACGAGATCGGTCAATTAGCCGTTTCTTTCAATGAAATGATTGATAAAATCAATAAACGCGCCGAAGAGGCGGAAAAATTGTCCGACGCGATGGTCGGCCGCGAGCTGCGGATGATGGAATTGAAAAAGGAACTGGAAGAATTAAAGAAAAAAGCCGGAACGACCGGAGATAATACGAAAGAAAAATGATAAACGAAGTCAGGCCTAATTACGACATGGCAATTGAAACGGGAGAGGGGATCTACTGGGTCGGTTATAATTACCGGACGATTTTTCACACCAATCCTTATCTTATCGTTGACGGAGACGAGGCGGTTTTGATTGACCCGGGCTCGTCAATCGATTTTTTCGCCGTCCGCGCCAAGGTCGCCCAAATCATCCCGATCTCAAAGATTCGTCATATCGTTCTTCATCATCAGGATCCCGATCTTTGCGGCTCCACGAGGCAGTTTGAAATCGCCATCGGCCACGATATCGCGGTTTATAATCCGGAAAGATCGTCTTTTTTCGCTCATTTCTACGGCATTAAAACGCCCGTCACGAAAATCAGCGAAGACGGCCATAAATTAAAATTCGGAAACGGCCGTATCCTGCGTTTTTATATGACGCCTTATTGCCACGCTCCGGGAGCGATGATCACTTATGACGAAAAGACGAAAACCGTTTTTACCAGCGACATTTTCGGCGCTTTTAATCAAAAATGGGAGCTTTATCACGACTGGGTTGGAGAAGAAAAACATTTGGAAACAATGAAGATGTTTATGGAGCCGTATATGGGATCAAAAGAGGCGATTTTAAGCGTCGCGGACAAATTGGCCGCGCTTCAAATCAAAACGATCTGTCCCCAACACGGCTCCATAATCAGAAGCAACATTCCCGAGTGGATCGGCGCTTTGAAGAAAATGGAGTACGGCAAAGCGCTCGGCGAGCAGGTGAAATGGTGGCGATAAGCGTTTTTTCGCGGGGATCCGCCCGCGGTGAGTTTACCCCGCGTACTGCGGGACCCGCCGAACCCGCCGAGAGTAAAAAATGGAAATTCAGATTGGAGAAAAATGATTTTTAATCTTAAAAAAGAAAAGCGAGAAACGGAAATCCGCGATTCCGCGGAATTTGCCCGCAAGGCGAAGTCGTTTTTTGACGAAACCGCGCACGTTTTGAAAAAAATCGCGATAGACGATTATTCCGACGTCGTCGCCATTCCTCCGAAGGAAGATGAATTTACGGAAACGCGCGTCGCTCTCAATATTTTGATCGCCAATCTTAATGAGCGGGATAAATTAAAACAGGAGGCGGAAGAAATAAGAGCCCGGGCGGCGGTGGAAGAAACGGCAAAAAGACAATTGGCCGAAAAAGCCGCCTTGGAACTCGGAGAGAAACTGAAAGAAATCAGCGAAATTAACCGGGCGCTTGAGGAGACGAAGGGGGCCGTTCTTAACGTTGTCGGCGACATTAAAGAAAAAGAAGCCCAACTTGTTGAGGAAAAGCAAAAATTGCGATTCGCTTTGGAAGAAGCCGAGAAATCGTCGCTTGAATTGAAAGAAAAAATTCAGCGAATCAGCGATCTGAACGCCTCGCTTGAATCAACCAAGGGAGCTCTGCTGAATGTCGTTGACGACGTCAAGACGAGAGAGGTTCAGCTTCGGCAGGAACGGGAAAAATTGCGGGTTACGCTGGCGAGCATCGGCGACGGCGCTTTTGTCGTTGACGCGGCCGGCGCCATCACTTTTTTTAATCCGATGGCCGAAAAATTGTCGCGCGTCAACGCTTCGGATGTGATGGGCAAGCGTTACAAAGAGGCGTTGAAATTCGTCAGGGAAAAAGATATGGCCGAGGATTACGGATTTATTGACGATGTTTTGACGTCCGGCCGCGCCGGAAAAATGAAAAACAATATGATTCTGGTGGCCAAAGACGGAGCGAAAATCGCCGTAGCCGACAGCTCTTCCCCGATTTTCGATCAGACCGGCGGCGTTTCCGGATGCATCGTCGTTTTTCGCGACGTCGGAAAGGAGCGCGAATTGGATCGCGTCAAGTCGGAATTCATTTCCATCGCCTCCCATCAATTGCGGACTCCCTTGACCAGCATCAGGTGGTATTCCGAGGTGCTTTTGGAAGAAACGACGGGAAAACTTTCCGCGGAACAGAAGGACTTACTGAAAAATTCTTACGAGGCGACTCTGCAGATGGCCGATCTTATCAACGCGCTTCTCAATTTATCGCGCATTGAATCGGAGCGGCTGACCATCAAGCCGGAGCCCGTCAATATTGAGGAGTTTGTCGCCGTCACGATAAAAGAATTGGAGCCGCTTAATTTGAAATTTGAGAAAGGACACGAGATTGTTTTCAATAAACCGCCGGCCGAACTTCCGTTGTTGAACATTGACCGAAAGATGCTGCACGAGATTTTATCCAATCTTATTTCCAATTCCATCAAATATACGCCGCCGAAGGGAAAAATAACCGTTGAGGCGAACGTTAAGGACGGGAGCGTCGTTTTCTCCGTAAAGGACAACGGGCTGGGGATTCCGGCGAGTCAGCAGTCGCGGATCTTTGACAAATTTTTCCGCGCCGACAACATTACGATTCTGGAATTCGGCGGCACGGGTCTGGGGCTTTATATCGTCAAGAGATTGATAGAAACGCTGAACGGGAAGATTTGGTTTGAGTCCGTTGAAGGCAAGGGCACGACCTTTTTCTTTTCTCTTCCCGCCGCCGGCGTTGCGGAAAGAATAGGGGAGGTCGGCCTGGTTTAGTTACTCACTTCGTTCAGTACATTCGGTTTGGTAACCTCAGTACTTCCTCGCCCTCGTTCGTCAGTCGGGCTGCCGGGAATTGAACCCGGGTCACGCCCACCCCAAGGGCGCATACTGCCGTTATACTACAGCCCGTTGGAAGCGTTTCCCGCTCCCTTAATTCTATCTTTTCGTTTTTGCTTTGGCTTTAATGCATTTGGCGCAGGCCGTGATCCGCTTGCCGTCGGCGGACCGGGTTTTCTGGAGATTGGGGTATTTTCTAAATTTCGGCGTCGGATTGTATTTTCCGCGGAGCTTGTTGCGATGCCTTTCCACGACCGACGATTTTCCGCAAACAGCGCAATTTTTTGCCATTGGATTTTTTCTTAATAATAATGACGATTGTCCGGAATTTTAACTTAAAACCGGAGCGTTAGTCAATTCTCCCGGCTGGTCATAAAGACGACTTTGCGCGTATAATGAAAATATGTCCGATATTTATCCGATTGCTTTTCAATTGATCGTACTGCTGTTTTCCGTGGTGATTCACGAAGTTTCCCACGGAGTCGCGGCTTATCGCCTCGGCGATCCGACCGCGAAGTTGATGGGCCGGCTGACTTTGAATCCGATTAAACATCTGGATTTTTTCGGTTCTCTTATTATGCCGTTTTCCGTTTTTTTGCTTACCGGCGGCCGATTTGTTTTCGGCTGGGCCAAGCCGGTTCCTTACAATCCCGCCAATTTAAAAAACCCGCGGCTGGGTTCGGCGCTTGTCGCTCTCGCCGGTCCTTTGAGTAATTTTTCTCTGGCCGTTATTTTCGGATTGATTTCGCGGTTGCTTGCCGGTTTTGGCGCCGGCGGGGCGGACTTCGCGGCGGCCGCTTCCGCTTTGGTCGGATACGTCGTTCTGATCAATCTTCTTTTGGCGGTTTTTAATCTCGTTCCCATTCCGCCGCTTGACGGTTCAAGGGTTCTTTTCTACTTTCTGCCGCAAAGCGCCCGCGCCGTTGAGGAATTTTTAGAGCGCTATGGGTTCGTCATTCTGATGCTTTTTATTTTTTTCGGTTTCCGGCTTATCGCTCCGGTGGTTTACCTTCTTTACGACTTATTAGTTTAAATCCCGCGCTTCTATTATTGGAATCCCGTTCTCCTAATCGTCAAAACCGCCCGGTCTCACCAATGATACCAAGAATTCCGTTGATACCAAGCAATCCAGCCGGACTTTCTTTTTGGATTGTAGCGTCAAAATTACGCGGTC
>JACRHY010000011.1 GCA_016215765.1 Parcubacteria group bacterium | reverse complement strand
TTCAGGCGTCGCTGCGGCTGCCGCCAGGAATTGTCGTTGACGGAACGATTAAAGACAAAAATAATTTTACCGCCGCCCTGCGGCGGATTCATGACGAGGTCGCTTCAAACTCCAAACGAAAAATATTCGTCGTCGTTTCTCTGCAGGGCGAGGGCATTTACACCCAGCGTTTCGGTCTCCCCAACCTTCCGGAGGAAAACATTGAGGAAGCGGTTAATCTTAATCTTCAGATGATTTCGCCGATTGAATTTGATAAGGCCTATTGCGGATGGCAAATTATCGGCGAGGGGGCGATTAACGGTCTTCAAACGGATTTTCTGGGAGCGTTTATTGAAAAAACGACGATTGACGATCTGACGGAATGTTTAAAAACGGCCGGATTTTCACCCGTGGCGATTGAACCGACTTCGCTTTCGCTGGTCAGGTTTATCGGAAAATCGGACGCCGACGTCGGTTTCGGCGAGCCGCAACTGATTATCGTCGTTTCCAGCGAGGGAATCGGTTTTGTCGTTTCAAGGGGCGGCAATCTGACTTTTTCCTCGTTTCGTTCCTGGAAGGCGATTGGCGGCGATGCCAAGCGGGTGACGATGGCGATTTTGCGCGAGGAAGTTGTCCGCGAAATCGGAAAAATCACGAATTTTTATTTTACCCAGTGGAGCGGCGAACAGTTGAATAATCTGATGATAATTTCGGAAGGTTTGGAATCCGAATTGAGCAAGATTGTTTCGGAAAAATTTTCTTTTAAAATCCGAAAATTGGCGCCAAGGCGGTTCGGCGATCTGCCGTCGCGGTGGTTTGCCGCCGCCGGCGCCGTTTTAAGAGGGGAAGTTCCCCGCCTTGAAGACGCGGCTTTAAGTTTGACGAGCGTCGGCGTAAAGGAAGAATTTCGCCGGGATCGCGTCATTCACTTCATTGGTTTTTCCCGCAATTTAGTTTGGGCGTTTTTGGGCTTCGTTCTTGTTTTATTTTTGGCAGCCGATATTTTTATGATTAAAAGCGCCTCCGACGCCTCCGACCGGGCGGCGGGCGCGTTTTTAAACATTCCCGCCGCCGAAGAGATAAGTCGCCTTCAGAGAGAAGCGAGGACATTTAATAATCTCGTTTCTTTAATCGCCAAAGCCGCCGCGCCGCGCGCCAAGTGGTCGTTTTTATTTGAAAAACTGGACCAGCTTGCCGGTCAGGTCGTTATCTTGGACAGGGTATTGGTTCAGTCGCCGACGGTTCCCGTCGCCGTCAGCGGCCGGGCCGCCGGCGAAGAGGCGATTTTGAGCTTTAAAAAAAAATTAAGCGGTCAGCCGCAATTTACGGATGTCAATCTTCCGTTGACCAACATCGCGCCGGCCGGCGGGCGGTTTTCCTTTCGTCTGGATTTTACGGCAAGAGACCTAAATCCTTAGCCGCCTTTTCAAAGGCGGATTTTATTTCCTTAAAATCGGCGGAGGCAATGGGCCGAAGAACGAATTCTCCGGCTTTCGGCCGTTTTTCCGCCGCGCTTCGTTTCGCCGAAAGAGTTTGCTCCGGGCCTGCCGATGAAGATCTTATTCCGATTCGCAGCCGCCAAAAATCTTTCGTTTTCAGACGGTCAATGATTGACGCGATGCCCCGGTGGCCGGCCGCGCTCCTGCCGAACGAGATTTTATAATTTCCCGCCGTTAAATCGGCATCGTCGTGGACGACTAAAATCTCCGCCGGTTTGATTTGAAAATATTTCATCGCCGAAACGCCGCCCCTTCCCGAATCGTTCATAAAGCCGAGCGGCTTGGCGAAAATCCGCCCCCCCGTTTTAAAAAACTCAAAATCCTTTTTCTTTTTGAATTTCTCGCCGGCGATAAATTCCACGAATAAAAATCCGGCGTTGTGATAAGTGGAAAAATATTCAACGCCGCTGTTTCCCAGCCCGATTATTAATTTAAATTCGGAAGTTTTCATCGCGATGCCGGCGGATGTCCGCCGTCTTGAATCTCTCATTAAAGTATATTAAACTGCCGGCAATGAAACAATTTTTCGCGGCCGCTCTTGAAATTGTGGAAATGGCCATTATCGCGATAGTGGCTGTTTTTGTCGTGCGCGCCTTTCTCGTCCAGCCGTTTTTGGTCAGCGGCGCCAGCATGGAGCCGAATTTTTCCAACGGCGATTATCTGGTGATTGACGAGCTGACCTATCGCTTTCGCGAGCCGGCGAGAGGAGAGACGATCGTTTTTCGTTATCCGGGGAACGAATCAACCTATTATATTAAAAGAATAATCGGTTTGCCGGGGGAGAGAGTGACGGTTAAAGACGGCGCGATCTCCGTTTATTCCGGAGTTTCAAAAGACGGCCTTCGGGTGCCGGAAAATTATCTGCCGGTGGGACTGAAAACGTCCGGCGATCTGGACGTAACGCTGAAGGGCGGCGACTATTTCGTTTTGGGAGATAACCGCAATTTCAGTTTTGATTCGCGAAGCTGGGGGTCGCTGTCAAAAAACGAAATCGTCGGCTTGGTGCGCTTGCGTCTTTGGCCGATAAACGAAGTTAAAGCGTTTGAGGCGCCGAACTACGCGCCGGTTGCCCAACCCCGATAATTCGCCGTTGATTTAGCGGTCAATGAAAACGATGAAGCCGAAAATAACAAAAACGAAAAAGCAAAAAGCGGAAAAAAAGAAAAAGCCGGTTTTGTTTCAAAATCCGAAAGGAATGCGCGACATTCTTCCGGACGAGCAAATGTGGTGGAATAAAATCCGCCGCGTCGTTGATGAAGTCGCCGAAATTTACAACTTTTCGCGCATTGACACGCCGATTTTGGAAGACGCGAGAGTTTTTGAAGCGGGCGTCGGCGCTTCGTCGGATATCGTTGAAAAACAGATGTTTGTTTTCAAGACGAAAGGCGGGGACCGGCTGGCGCTTCGCCCGGAAGGAACCGCACCTATTATGCGCTCGTATTTTCAGAACAGTCTGGGGCGATTCGGCCAGCCGCTCAAGCTTTTTTATTTCGGGCCGATGTTTCGCTACGAACAGCCGCAAGCGGGCAGGGCGCGCCAATTCCATCAGGCGGGCTTTGAAATTATCGGCGACGACGATGCCGTCTACGACGCTCAGATCATTCTTGCCGTTTTCAGATTGCTTGAAAAATCGCGGATAAAGGATTTGAGCGTTCGCATAAATTCCATCGGCTGCCGCGTTTGCCGGCCGGTTTACCGCCGGAAAATCCAGGATTATTACAAAAATCGCGAGGAACGGCTTTGCCGGGACTGCCGCCGCCGCCTCGGCGACAATCCCCTGCGCCTCCTTGACTGCAAAAACGATGATTGCGCGGCCCTAAAAGAAGGCGCGCCGATTTTACTGGATATTTTATGCGGCGCCTGTCGGGGGCATTTCAAGCGGGTTCTGGAATTTTTAAGCGAGGTGAACGTTCCTTATATTCTTGATAATTATCTTGTCAGGGGATTGGATTATTACAATCGCACCGTTTTTGAAATATTTTCCGATTACGGCGAGGAGGGAAAGCCGTTTTTCACTTTTGCTCTGGCCGGCGGCGGAAGATACGATTATCTTTCGGAACTTATCGGCGGCCGGCCGATTTCCGCCGTCGGCGCCGCCGTCGGGTGGGAGCGAGTGGTGGAACTGATGAAAAAAAACGTCAAGCCCGCCGCCGGACGCGAGAGGTCTCAAAAGGTGTTCTTTGTTCATATCGGCGATCTGGCGAAGCAAAAAGGATTCGGCATAATGGAAACGCTGCGGCAAGCCGGTATCGTGGTCTCGGAATCGCTCGGAAAAGATCTGCTGAAAGCGCAAATGCGTCTGGCCGACAAAGAAGGGGCGGCAATCGCTTTGATTTTCGGACAAAAAGAAGTTTTTGAAGACAGTATTATTGTGCGTGATATGAGAAGCGGCGCTCAGGAATCGGTTCCGTTGAAAGATCTCGTTGAAATTTTAAAAAAACGCCTGAAAACGAGCGTCTGATAAAAAGCAAAATGGAATGTCTTTTTTGTAAAATCGCCAATAAGGAAATTCGGGACAACGTTGTTTACGAAGACGAGAAAACGGTCGCGTTTTTAGACATCAATCCGCGCGCGGACGGACATACGATGGTTATCTCCAGGGTCCATTCCAATAACATTCTTGATTTGGACGATAAAGAAACAGCGCCGCTTTTTTTGACTCTGAAGCGGGTAACCGCTATGATAGACAAGGCGTTAAAGCCGGACGGATTTACCATCGGCATCAATCACGGCTCTTCGGCGGGACAGGCGGTTGACCACTTGCATATTCACGTTATTCCGCGCTGGAAAAACGACGGCGGTTCATCCATTCACGGCGTCGTCGGCAATCCGCCTCGGGAATCGCTGGACGCGATTGCCGAAAAAATTAAGAATTCAAATAAGTAAAAAAGTAAAAAATAAAATAAAAATTATGGCGATTGACGCGAAAAAAAAAGAAGGAGAATCGGCCACTTCGCTGATGTTCCGTTTCTCCAAAAAAGTTCAGCGCAGCGGCGTCGTGAGAGAGGTGAAAAAGCGGCGTTTTTTGGGCCGTAAGCCGAATAAGAGCCGCCGCCGCCTTTCCGCCGCTTATCGCGACCAAAAAAGAAGCGAAATAGAAAAATTGAGGAAGCTCGGACTTTTGAAAACGGTGACGAAGAAGAAGAGGAGATGATCTTACTGACGGAAAAAATCAACGCCGATATGAAAGCGGCTTTAAAATCCGGCGACCGGTTTTCCGTCGGCGTTTTAAGGATGGCGCTGGCCGCCATCCATAATCAGGAATTGGAAAAACGGCGAATCTCCGGCTCGGCGGAGCTTAGCGATTCGGAGGTTGTTGATCTGCTTTTTAAGGAGGTCAAAAAAAGACGGGAAGCCGCCGAGTTGTTCAATAAAGGGGGGCGCGGCGATCTCGCCGAAAAGGAAGAAAAAGAAACGGAAGTTTTAAAGAAATACCTGCCGGCGCAATTGGGCGAGGAAGAGGTGGCGGCGGCGGTGGAAAAAATAATCGCCGGCCTCGGCGCCGTTTCCGAAAAGGATTTCGGGAAAATAATGGGGGCGGCCGTCAAGGAACTTAAAGGAAAGGCCGACTCGTCTCTTATCGGCAAAGCGGTAAAAGCGAAACTCGGAGCGAAATGAAGCGGGAAGCGAGCGTCGGCGTTTTGATTTTGGACAAAAAATACCTGCCGCGCGAAGCCGGATTGCGGAAAGCGGCTTTGAAAATATTGCGCCTGCTTAAAAAGAGCGGCCGGGTTGAAATTTACGTCATCGGCGATCTCCGGATGCGGCGGCTGAACAAAAAATTCCGCAAACTGGATCGGCCGACGAACGTTTTGTCTTTTCCGGAGCCGTCCGGATTTCCGCATCCCCCGAAGACCTTGCGACCGCTCGGCGAGATTTATCTTGACCTTGATTACATTGAAAAAAAGGAGGAAAATGTCGTTAAGATGCTCGCCCACGGGATTCTCCATCTTGCGGGCTATGACCACAAAAAAATCGGCGACAGGATAAAAATGGAAAAAAAGGAAAAAATTTTATGGCGCAAAATGTCATTACCGGATTAGACATCGGATCCAACAGCGTCAAAGCCGTCGTTTTGGAAGTCAAAAAAAACGGCAAATTTTCAGTCGTCGCGGCGGTTAAAAAGCCGTCCGCCGGCATGCGCAAGGGGGCGGTTTCCGACATTGCCGACTGCGCGGCCTCCGTTTCCCGGGTTTTCGCCGAACTTAAAGAAATTTCCCGCGACGCTTTGAGGAATGTTTTTTTGGGAATCGGCGACGCTCACGTCAAAGCGCACGTTTCGCGCGGAATCATCGCCGTTTCCCGCGCCGACAACGAGATTTATAAAGACGACATAGAAAGAGTCGGGCAAACCGCCCAGACGATGCTCAAGCTTTCTCCCAACCGGACGGTTATTCACAATATTCCCCGTGAATATATCGTTGACGGCGTCGGCGGCGTCAGTGATCCGCTCGGAATGATCGGGGGGCGCCTTGAAGCGGACTGCCTGATTATTGACGCCTTTTCGCCGGCGGTTAAAAATTTAATGAGGTGCGTTGAAGAAGCTGGCGGAGGCGTTTCCGGGGTGATCTTCAATCCGATTGCTTCCGGCCGCTCAATTTTGACCAAAAATCAAAAAGATCTCGGAACCGTTCTGATAGACGTCGGTTTCGGCGTTACGGGAATGGTCGTCTTTGAAGAGGGGAAAATCGTCCATGCCGCCGTTTTTCCGGTTGGCGCCGGCAACATCACCAACGATTTGGCCATCGGTCTGAAAGTTTCCGTGGAAACGGCGGAGCGGATCAAGCTTTTGTACGGACACGCTCTTTCGGGGGAGGTTTCCCATCGCGACAAAGTGAATCTTTCCAAAATAGACGAGGGCGCCAAAGGGGAGGTTTCGCGGCGATTCATCTCGGAAATTATTGAGGGGCGGCTTGCCGAAATTTTAGAGTTCGTCAATAATGAGCTGAAAATCGTCGGCAGGGCGGGGCGTCTGCCGGCCGGAGCGGTCATTGTCGGCGGCGGCGCGAAAATTCCGGGAATGGTGGAAGTCGCCAAACAGGAATTGCGCCTGCCCATCCAGATCGGCATTCCCGATCTTTCCGGGCTTGATATTTCCGATAAAAACGCGAAAGATGACGTTGAAGATCCGGAGTTCACGACGGCGCTCGGCTTGGCGGCGTGGGGCGCGGACGGCGGCGACGGAAAGATGGCGTGGCCGTCCGGAATCAAAGAATTCATCCGCAAAGTGTTAAAAAATCTTTTACCGTAATGGCCAGAAAAGAATCCAAAAAAGAATACGATCGGAATTTCGCGAAAATAAAAGTCGTCGGCGTCGGCGGCGGGGGCGGCAATGCCGTCAGCCGGATGAACGAAGGCGGATCAATCCGCAACGTTGAATTTATCGCCGTCAACACCGACGCGCAGGATTTGGAATTTTGCGGCGTTCGCCGGAAAATTCACATCGGAAAAAACGTCACCAAAGGACTTGGCGCGGGAATGAATCCGGAAATCGGACGGCAGGCGGCCGAAGAAAACCGCGCGGAAATTTCCGAAGCGCTGAAAGGCGCCGATATGGTATTTATCACCGCCGGTTTCGGAGGCGGCACCGGTTCCGGCGCCTCGCCGATCATCGCCGAAATTGCCCGCGAAACCGGAGCGCTGACGGTCGCCGTCGTGACCAAGCCGTTTATTTTTGAGGGGTCGCAAAGAGCAAGGATAGCGCAGGAAGCGATCGGCCGGACGAAAGACAACGTTGACACTTTAATCGTCATTCCCAACGACCGGATTTTTTCTCTTATTGATAAAGACACCCCGATTTTAAAAGCGTTCAAAATCATTGACGATGTTTTAAGAAACGCGGTGCAGGGAGTCGCCGAATTGATTACCACGCCGGGAATAATCAACGTTGATTTTGCCGACGTGAAGGCGATTATGAAAGACGCCGGTTCGGCGATCGTGGGAATAGGTTTGGCTTCCGGTCCCGATCGGGCGATAACGGCCGTCAATCAGGCCGTCAATTCGCCGCTTTTGGAAATATCCGTTGACGGCGCGAAAGGAGTGCTGTTCGGCGTTTCCGGCTGCCGCGATTTAACGATGTCCGAAATCAACGATATGGCAAAAATCATCGCCGAGGCGGCCGATCCCTCGGCGCGCATTATTTTCGGCGCTTATCACGACCGGAAGCTGAAGGCGGGGCGGGTAAAAATCACCCTGATCGCCACCGGTTTTAACGGTTTCGGCGCCAAGGCGAACGGCTCTCTTTTTACCGCTCCGGCGGCGGCTTCTTCTTCATTGCTGGCGACGCGGAAAGAAGAAGCGCCGAAGGAAGCGGCCCGGAACGAGAACGACGAAGAGAAAAAAGAATTACTGCCGGAAAAAAGCGAAGAAAAAGAAAAAAGCGACGACGTCTGGGACATCCCGACATTTTTGAGAAAGAAAAAAAGGTAATCAGCCCGCAATCAATATTGTGTTTACAATATTAAAGACGCTCACCGGAGAGAAGAAAATATACAAAATCAAGGAAAATTAAATTTTCCATCTCAATTTCCATTATTTTTACCTTATCTCAAATTTTTTTGAGTGGTTTTACCCTTGCCC
>JACRHY010000010.1 GCA_016215765.1 Parcubacteria group bacterium | reverse complement strand
TATCTCTCAGGCAATAAGCGCGAAAACGCGCTATCAAATTCCCCGGCGAGGAATTTGCGCTTGCTCTCGGGCTCGCTCGCCCCAAGGGCTTTCTCTAAGCAGAATGTCTCGGAGGCCGAAAAAGCTTGGTATCCGTAAGGATTTTTTCGGCCGAGAGCCAAGGGGCGACGAGCCGCCGGAGCGAGGAGACCCCGGTTCTGCGTGAGAAAGCCCTTGGGGCACCCTGCCCGCTCGCCCTGCGAGACAGTTTTCTTAGCTTATTGCCTGCGAGATAATACAAACAACGCTATGAAATCTTACAAATAATACATCTCAATTATAATGAAAAAGACCTCTCTTTTCGTTTTTTTCGCGTTCGCCGTCGCCCTTGCCGTTTTCATCGCCTATTTTTTTTATATTTTTAAAACAGCCGTTTTGTTTGAACCGCCGGTCCGTTTTTCCGTTGAAACCGGAAGCGGATTAAAAGAAATCGCCGCTTCTCTGGAAGAGGGCGGCATCGTCACGTCGGATTTTTTATTTAAATGGTACGCTGTTTTTCGCGGAGCGGCTCATCGGCTGAAACCTGGCGATTATGTTTTCAGCGGAAGGTTGAACATTCCGGACGTCGTGGAAATGCTGGTCGCCGGAGCGCGGCGCGACGCGCGGGTGACGATTCCGGAGGGCGCGACCGCCAGGGATATAGACGCCCTTCTCGCTTCTTTCGGCGTAACGCGCGAAGGACAAATTGAAAATTTTGATTTTAAAAAAATCAAAACCGATTATCCGTTTTTGGCCTCCGCTCTTTCCCTTGAGGGATATTTATTTCCGGACACGTACAGATTTTTTCTTGATTCTTCTCCGGAGGCGGTTGTCGGAAAATTTCTGGATAATTTCAAAAAAACGGCGATTCCGGTTCTTGAAGCGGGCGGTCTTGACAACGAAAGGACTTTCGTGGAAAATGTGACAATCGCGTCTTTGATAGAAAAGGAAGTTCCCGAATACGCCGATCGCCGGCTGGTTGCGGGAATTTTACTGAAAAGGTTAAAAGCGGGAATGCCGCTTCAGGTGGACGCTTCCGTTTGCTACGCGAAAAGCCGTTCTTTTGAAAATTGCCATCCGTTGAACAGGGAAGATTTCAAAATTGATTCCGAGTTTAATACTTACCGGAACAACGGACTGCCTCCCGCTCCCGTTTCCAATCCGGGCCTTGAGGCGATAAAAGCGGCGGTTGATTCTCAAGCGTCGGATTACTGGTATTATCTGTCCGATCCCGCCACAAAGAAAACGATTTTCAGCAAAACCCTGGAAGAGCACAATGAAAATCGGGCAAAATACTTAAATTTGTAAAAATCAAGCCGCAAAAATGGGGGCTTGACGGATAAAGGGGAAATCGTGTTAAATATTTGAGCGCTTAAATATTCTTAAAAAGCCATAGCCGGCGGATTTTTGTTTTGCCGGCAAAGTTCGTTGGTCAGCAATTTCCGGATAATTAACGACCGTAAATCAACTTTACTTAAATTTTATGTCTAAACTGCCGACTAAAATTTTTTCGTCTCACAGGGGCGCGTTCATAGAGCAGCCGAACCTGGTTGAGATTCAAACGGATTCTTACGACTGGTTTTTACAAAAGGGGGTAAAGGAGCTGTTTGAAGAAATTTCTCCCATTAAGGATTACGCCGGCAAAAATCTGGAACTTCATTTTCTGGATTATTATTTTGATAAGCCGAAATACGACGAAGAATATTCCAAGCATAAAAACATAACTTACGAAGCCGCCTTGCGCGCGAATTTGCGGTTTGACAATAAAGACGCCGGAGATTCCAAAACGCAGGAGGTTTATCTCGGCGACTTTCCGGTAATGACGCCTCGCGGCACTTTCATTATCAACGGCGTGGAAAGGGTGGTTGTTTCGCAGATTATCCGTTCGGCCGGCGTTTATTTTACCGCGAGCGTTTGGAAGGGAAGAAAGCTTTTCGGCGCGAAGGTTATTCCCAACCGCGGCGCCTGGCTGGAATTTGAAACCGATCCGGACGGATTCATCGGCGTTAAAATAGATCGCAAACGCAAAGCGCCCGTCACCGATTTATTGCGCGTTTTCGGCCTGAAGACGAACGAGGAAATTTTAAAAACTTTTGCCGGTATTGATAAGGGGAGCGCGAAACACATTGAAGCAACTTTGAAGAAAGACGCGGCGTCGGACGAGGCGTCGTCTTTCATAGAAATATACAAACGGATTCGCCCCGGCGATTTGGCGACGGCCGAAAATGCCAAGAGTTTGATCGGCGCGATGTTTTCGCGGTTTGATCGCTACGATCTTTCAACCGTCGGCCGTTTCAAGCTTAATCAACGCCTCGGCGTTGAAAAAGAGGACTCCCGCCTTCTTGTTTTGGACGACATCGTTAAAATTATCGGAGAAATTATCCGGCTTAACAATAATCAAAGCGCCGAACCGGATGATATTGACCATCTCGGAAATCGTCGCATTCGTTCGGTCGGCGAGCTGTTCCAGAGCCGTTTGCGCGTCGGTTTCGCGCGGCTTCGGCGCATTATTCAGGACAGGATGTCCACTTACGAAACGGAGTCCCTGACCCCCGTTCAGCTTGTCAACGCTCGTCCGCTTTTGGCCGTTACGAGAGAATTTTTCGCCTCCTCCCAGCTTTCCCAGTTTATGGATCAGATTAATCCGCTTGCGGAGTTGGAACACAAACGGCGCGTTTCGGCGATGGGCCCGGGCGGACTTACGAGAGAGCGCGCCGGTTTTGAGGTGCGCGACGTTCATCATTCTTATTACGGCCGGATTTGTCCGATTCAGACCCCCGAAGGTGCCAACATCGGTCTGGTTAACCATCTGGCGAATTTCGCCAGAATCAGCGAGCTTGGATTCGTTGAGACCCCTTACGCCAAAGTTAAAAACGGCCGCATTACCGACGACATCGTCTGGTTAAACGCCATTGATGAAGAAAAATATAAAATCGCCCATGCGGGAACAAAAATAGATTCCAATGGAAACATTGTCGGCGACATCGCGGAAGCGAGAATAAAAGGCGTTCCGGGAATTTGCCAGCGGGAAGAAATTGATTTTATTGACGTCGCTCCCAATCAATCAATCAGCGTTGCCACTTCCCTGATTCCGTTTTTGGAACACGACGACGCCAACCGCGCCTTAATGGGCTCAAACATGCAGAGGCAGGCGGTCGGCTCCATCAAGCCAAGAGCGCCTTTTGTCGGAACGGGAACGGAGGAAATGGCCGCGCTTAATTCCGGCCATCTTATCGTCGCCGGCGAGAACGGTGAAATTGCCGAGGTTGATGCTTCGCACATCGTTTTTAAAACCGCTTCGGGGAAAAAAACTTTTAATCTCAATAAATTCAAACGTTCCAATCAGGCGACCTGTATTTCCCAAAGGCCGCTCGTAAAAAAAGGGCAGAAAATTAAAAAAGGCGACATTTTGGCGGACGGGCCATCAATTGAAAACGGCGTTTTGGCTCTCGGCCAGAATCTTTTGGTCGCGTTTTTGTCGTGGGAGGGCGCCAATTTTGAGGACGCCGTCATTCTTTCGGATCGCGTCGTCCGGGACGATTTATTCACGTCCGTTCACATTGAGGACTTTTACTGCGATGTCCGCGATACGAAGCTCGGTCCCGAGATAACCACGCCGGACATTCCGAACGTTTCCGAGGAAAAATTAAAAAATCTGGATGAAGACGGCGTTATAAGAATCGGCGCCGAGGTCTGGCCGGGGGATATTTTAGTCGGCAAAATTTCGCCTAAAGGAGAAAGCGAGCTGACGCCGGAAGAGCGTCTTTTGGGAGCCATTTTCGGAGAAAAGGCGAGAGACCTTAAAGATACTTCTCTTACTCTTCCGCACGGCAAACGCGGCCGCGTCATCAGCATAAAAACGCTTTCGCAGGAACACGGCGACAAACTGGAGCCGGGAATCATCAAAAGAATTCAGATTGAAGTCGCTCAGCTTCGCAAGGTCAGAGCGGGCGACAAATTGGCCGGCCGTCACGGAAACAAGGGCGTCATTTCCCAGGTTCGGCCGGTGGAAGATATGCCTTATTTGGAAGACGGCACGCCGGTGGACATCATTTTAAATCCGCTGGGCGTCGCTTCGCGCATGAATATCGGTCAGATTTTGGAAACGCATCTCGGTTGGGCGGCAAAGAAAATGAATTATCGCGCGGTTACCCCCGCTCTCGCCGGCGCGAACGAGGATCATATAAAAAGCGAACTGAAAGACGCCGGTTTGCCGGAAACCGGACAGATAACGCTATTTGACGGACGAACGGGACAGCCATTCGCCCGTCCGGTGACCGTCGGCATTATTTATATGCTGAAGCTCAATCATTTGGTGGAAGATAAAATTCACATGCGTTCCACCGGCCCCTACTCTTTGATTACTCAGCAGCCGCTTGGCGGAAAAGCGCAATTCGGAGGCCAGCGTTTCGGGGAAATGGAAGTGTGGGCGCTTGAAGGATACGGAGCCAGCCATACTTTGCAGGAAATGTTGACGATTAAATCGGATGACGTTACCGGGCGCTCGGCTTCTTTTGAATCAATAATCAGGGAAGAAAAAATCAAAAAACCGAACATTCCGGCCTCGTTCAACGTTTTGGTGAACGAAATGAAGGCCCTCGGTTTGAACGTGGAATTAAAAGGAAGCGGCGCGTTTTACGACAAAGACAAAGAAAGCGGAGCCGCTGACGACAAAAAAATAATTTAACGTCTATAAAAATCCAATGTCCAATTTTGATTTTAACGCCATAAAAATAAAAATCGCCTCGCCCGAAGATATTTTGAAATGGTCTCGCGGGGAGGTGACGAAGCCGGAAACGATAAATTATCGCACTCAAAGGCCGGAAAAAGAGGGTCTTTTTTCCGAGTCAATTTTCGGCCCCACCAAGGATTGGGAGTGTTACTGCGGGAAATACCGCCGCATCCGCTATAAAGACGTCGTTTGCGACAAGTGCGGCGTTGAGGTTACCCGCTCCGTAGTTCGGAGGGAAAGGATGGGGCATATCAAGCTGGCCGCGCCGGTCGCGCACATCTGGTTTTTGCGCAGTTTGCCGTCGCTCATCAGCTTGCTCATTGACGTTTCGGCGTTAAAGCTGGAAAAAGTCATTTATTACGCCGCTTTTATCGTCATATCCGTTGACGGAGCGAATAAGAAAAGAGCTCTTGACGCGCTGGAAAAAGAATATAAAACGCGGAAAAAGGAAGAGAAAAAAAGCGAACGCGAAGAAGCTCTGAAAACGGCCATGACGGAAACGAAAAGCGCTCTGGAATCGCTCGCGCCCGGCAGAATTTTGAACGAATCGGAGTATCACAGCTTAAGCCGGCGTTTCGCCGATGTTTTTGAAGCCGGAACGGGAGCGGAGTCGGTCAGAAAACTTCTGGAAAAAATAGACCTTGAGAAACTAGTCTCGTCTTTGGAAAAAGAATTGAAGGACTTTAAGGACGCGGTAAAGCAAAGGCGCGCTTTCAAGCGGCTGAAAACCGCCCGAATGATGATCAAAGCGGGTATTCGTCCGGAGTGGATGATTATGACGGTTTTGCCGATTCTTCCGCCGGATTTGCGGCCGATGGTGGCTCTGGACGGCGGGCGCTATGCCACTTCCGATTTGAACGATCTTTACCGCCGCGTCATCAACAGAAACAACCGTCTCAAAAAACTTCTGGAACTGAAAGCTCCGGAAGTGATCGTTTCCAACGAAAAAAGAATGCTTCAGGAGTCCGTTGACGCCTTAATTGACAATTCGGCCCGCTTTGGCGTTCAACAGCTTAATACCCAGCGGCGTCCCCTCCGTTCTTTGGCCGACATGCTCAAGGGAAAACAGGGGCGCTTTCGCCAGAATCTGCTCGGCAAGCGCGTTGATTATTCCGGCCGCTCCGTCATCGTAGTCGGGCCGAATCTTAAACTTGACGAATGCGGTCTGCCCAAAAAAATGGCGCTGGAAATTTTCAGGCCTTTTGTCATCGGCAAAATCATTAAAAGGGAAATGGCGCATAGCATCAAAAACGCCAACCGGCTGATTGAATCCGCCCCGCCGGAAATATGGGAAATCCTTGAAGAAGTGATTGCCGACAGGAAGGTTCTCTTAAACCGCGCGCCGACGCTTCACCGGTTGGGCATTCAGGCGTTCAAACCGGTTTTAATAGAGGACCTGGCCATTCGCATTCCGCCGATGGTCTGCGCCGCTTTTAACGCCGATTTTGACGGCGACCAGATGGCCGTTCATTTGCCGCTGACCGAGGAAGCTCAGAAAGAAGCGGCGGAGATAATGCTTTCAAGCGTCAATTTACTGAAGCCGGCCACCGGCGATTCGGTGGCGAGCCCGACGCAGGACATCGTTCTCGGTTGTTATTATCTGACGAAAATAAAAGAAGGAGCGAAGGGCGAGGGAAAAATCTTCGGAAGCGTCCGCGAGGCACTGATGGCCTGCGATTTTGAAGTCGTAGAGATCAATTCGCGTATCAAGATTTTTGATCCAAAAAACAAAGAGCGAAAATTGATAGAAACCTCGTGCGGAAGAATGATTTTCAACGATTCTTTACCGGAAAATTTTGAATTCGTCAACGAATGTTTCAATAAAAAAGCCCTTTCCAAGCTGACGTCCCGCTTAATCTACAAATACGGCAATGAAGTTGCGGTCAAATTTTTGAACAGAGTCAAAGAACTTGGATTTGAATACGCGACCAAGTCCGGCATCACCTGGGGAATGAGCGATTTGACGACGCCGAAAGAAAAAACGGATATTTTGGCGCGCGCCGAAAAAGAAGTCGCCGCCGTTTACGAGCAATTTGAACAGGGTCTTTTGACCGACAGCGAGCGCCGCGCCCGCGTTATCGGCGTCTGGAGCCGCACCAAGGCGGAAATCGCCAAAGTTATTCCAATGGCGCTCAATCCCTTCGGCTCCGTTTATTCAATTATTGATTCCGGCGCGAGAGGGTCGTGGCTTCAGCCGACGCATATGATGGGAATGAAGGGCTTGGTGCAAAATCCGAAAGGTGAAACCATAGAACTCCCCGTCAAATCGTCGTTTAAAGAAGGATTCAGCGTGCTGGAGTTTTTCATTTCCACTCACGGCGCCCGCAAGGGCTCAACCGACATCGCCCTGAAAACGGCTTCGGCCGGTTATCTGACGCGCCGTCTGGTGGATGTCGCCCAGGACGTCGTCATTCACGAAAAAGATTGTCGCATCAAGGAGGGGGTGGAAGTTTTGAAATCGGACGGCGCCGAATACAACCGCTCGTTTGCCGATCGGCTGTTTTCGCGTGTCGCCGCCGAAGATATCAAAACCGGAAATAAAATCATCGCGAGAAGCGGCGAAGTTATTGATCGTCAGATTGCCGATCTTATAAACAACGCGGGAATTGAAAGCGTCAGGATATTTTCCCCGATAACCTGCAAGAGTTTGCGCGGTTGTTGTTCAAAGTGTTACGGCTTGGACATGGGAACCAATTTGCCGGTTGAAATAGGGACGGCGGTCGGCGTGATTGCCGCGCAGTCAATCGGCGAACCGGGAACTCAGCTGACGATGAGAACGTTCCATTCGGGGGGCGTTGCCGGCGCCGACATCACTCACGGTCTGCCGCGGGTGGAAGAACTTTTTGAAGTGCGGCCACCGAAGGGCAAAGCCGCGCTCGCGGAAACGGACGGCGTGATTGAGGACGTGGAAGAAAGAGGGCTATTGAAGGCGTTGAAATTGAAAACTTTCAATAAAACCAAAAAAGCGAAAATTTTGGAATATCTGATTCCGCATCAAAGCACGATTTTGGTCAAAACCGGCGCCGCCGTTGTCAAAGGAGACCAGTTGTGCGAAGGGCACGTTGATCTGAAAGAATTGTTTGAGTTTAAAGGAAGCGAGGCGGTCATCCGCTATCTGATCAGCGAAGTGCAGCGCATTTACGTTTCCGAAGGAGCGGCTATCAGCGATAAGCACATTGAAGTGATAATCCGCCAGATGCTTTCGCGGGTGATGATAAAAGACGCCGGTGATACGGATTTTGTGATAGGAGACGTGGTGGAGAAATCGGCCTTTTTACGAATCAATCGCGAAATGAAAAAAACCGGCAAACAGCCGGCGAGATCCGAACAGCTTCTGCTCGGCATTACGAGAGTCGCCTTGACGACGGAGAGCTTTCTTTCGTCGGCTTCTTTTCAGGAAACGTCGCGCGTTTTGGTTAACGCCGCCGCGGAAGGGGCCGAAGATTATCTGCGCGGTTTAAAAGAAAACGTCATTATCGGCCGTTTGATTCCCGCCGGAACCGGCTACAGAAAAGAAAACGAAAAAATAGGCGACGACGAAAAAGAAAGCGAATAGTTGACCGAAGGGGCCGCTTCCGCTAATATAAATCCATCGCAAAAATGAACAACGAGGAAATAATCCGAAAAAAATACGAAATCTCTTTTTTGATCCGCTCCGAATCGGACGATTTAACGGTGAAAAAAATAATTGAAAAAAACGGCGGACAGGACGTCAAGGTTGTTCCGGCGGTCAAGACGCGGCTGGCTTATCCGATTAAAAAAGAAAATTACGCTTTTTTCGGCGTCGCTTATTTCAGCTCTTCTCCGGAAACGATTGAGGCGATCAGCGGCGATCTGCGGCTCCAAAACGCCGTTTTGAGATTTTTAATCGTCACCCCGCCGATTGTTAAAGGAGAGGGGGAGAGAACGGAAAGAAGGCCGTCTTTAAAAAGCAAGACCGCTGTTCCGTCGCCGGCAACCGCGCCCGCCATGCCGGCCGCCGGTTCTTTAAGCAACGAAGAGCTGGAAAAAACGTTGGAAGAGATATTGAAATAACATTTGACATTCGGTAATCGGCGTCAGACAATTTATAATTACAAACAATGAATCTGAATAAAGTTTTCATTTTGGGAAGATTAACCGTTGATCCCCAGTTGCGGACGACTCCCGCCGGTCATTCGGTCGCGACTCTGTCGGTGGCCACTAATCGCGTCTGGACGGATAAGGGCGGGAATCGCAAAGAAGAAACGGAATTTCACAATGTCGTCGTTTGGGGAAGGCAGGCGGAGATCGCCAGCCAGTTTCTGACGAAGGGCTCAATGTTGCTAGTGGAAGGACGTTTGCAGACGAGAGCGTGGGAAGATCAGCAGGGACAAAAAAGAAAAACGACCGAAATCATCAGCGAGCGGCTGCAGCTCGGCCCGCGTTCCGCCTCCGCCGGCGGAGGCGGAGGAAGCGCCGTCGCCGCGAAAAGGGGAAACGAAAAAGCGGCCGAATCCGCTCCGGATGAAATTCCCGCCATTAATCTTGATGAAGAGATAAAACCGGAAGATTTGCCTTTTTAATTTCAATTCATTTATTTATTCATTTCAATGAGAAACAAGCAGTGCTTTTTATGTTCGCAAAATATGGAAGAGATTGATTACAAAGACGCCGAATTGTTGGGGCGGTTTACTTCCGCGCAGGCGAAAATCGTCAAGCCGCGCTATACCGGCGTCTGCGCCAAACATCAGCGGACCCTGGCCCGCGCCATAAAGCGCGCCAGATTTATGGGACTGCTGCCTTTCGTCCATCGCTAAAATGGCCAATTGGGATTCCTTCATCGTTCATTTGTTTAACGGCTGGTCGGAAAAAAGCGCGCTTGTCGGCTGGCTGGCGGCGTTTTTTTCCGAATATTTCCCGTATCTTCTGGTTCTCGGAGCGGTTTTTTTGATATTTAAAGAGCGCGGCTTTAAGGCCCGCTGGCGGTTTTTTTCTCTGGCGGCTCTTTCCGTTTTGTTGTCTCGGGGAATTTTAACCGAAACGATCAGGTTTTTTTATTATCGGCCGCGGCCGTTTCTGGCCGACAGTTCCGTCGTCGCTCTTATTGACCACTCGCCGACCTCTTCTTTTCCTTCCGGACACGCCGCTTTTTATTTCGCCCTGGCGCTGGCCGTTTTTTCCATTGATCGGAAGCGGGGCCGGTATTTTTTGGGAGGCGCGGCGATTGTCGGTTTGGCGAGAGTTTTTGCCGGCGCCCATTGGCCGTCGGATATTGTCGTCGGAGCGGCCGTGGCCGCGGTCAGTTTCTTCGCCGCCAAACGGCTGTTGTCTTCGTTTGGCGGAAACGAAAAAAACGAGCCAATAGACGCGAACAACGCCTGACTCATCTCTTATTCCCGTTTCTTCATTTTTTCCAAAAGGATGTCCAGATTGCCGTCAAGAACTTTTTCAATGTTGTGCGCTTTTACGTTGAATCGGTGATCGGTTATGCGATCGTCGGGAAAATTGTAAGTCCTTATTTTTTCCGCCCGTTCGCCGGTCCCGATTTGTTCCTGACGGAGCCCCCGAAGTTTCGTTTCTTCTTCAACGCGGCGCGCCTCAAATATCTTTGATCTTAAAACGGACATCGCGACCTCGCGGTTGGCCGTTTGCGAACGCTCCGTCTGGGAAGCGACGACGACGCCGGACGGTTTGTGAAGGATTCGGACGGCGGTCTCCACTTTATTGACGTTTTGCCCGCCCGGACCGGAAGAGCGGAAGAAGGAAATTTCCAGGTCGGAAGGATTGATTTGAATTTCTTTCGCTTCCACTTCGGGGAGAATCACCACCGACGCGGTGGAGGTGTGGACCCTGCCGGATTTTTCCGTTTTAGGCACGCGCTGGACGCGATGGACGCCCGATTCCTGTTTGAGGTCGTCATAAACGCTCGCTTGTCCCGGTCCGCCAGTTGGCGGACGAAGGACTTGTCCTGAGCCGGCCGAAGAACCTTCTATTTTCGCGATCAGCGTTTTATAGCCCTCAAGGGTGGTTTGATTGTAATCAAGGATGGAAAATTTCCACCCTCTTTTTTGGGCGTATTTCTGGTACATTCTCGCCAGATCGCCGGCGAAGATGGCGGCTTCGTCGCCGCCGGTTCCGGCGCGGATTTCAAGGATAGCTTTATTCATTAAAATTAATTTTCAATGACCAATTCCCAATTTTCATTGAATTTTCAATGACTTAATTTTCAAACGTTTGAAAATTGAAGTATTGGTTTATTAATTGAAAATTGAGAATTAAGAATTGAAAATTAAGAATTAAAAGAGTCAGGACTTCTTTTTTATTCTAATCCTCGCTTTCTTCTTTGGGGCTTCTTTTTTCTTTTGTGTCCTTGCTTTGAATTTTTCCACCCGTCCGGCGGTGTCAATCAGTTTTTTCTCGCCGGTGTAAAACGGGTGGCAATGACTGCAGATTTCCACCTCCGTCTTGACAACGGCGCCCCCGACTTTAAAAACCTGTCCGCAGGTGCAGGTGATAGTCGCATTGTCGTGATATTGCGGATGAATGTTCTTTTTCATATTTTCATAATTGTCCGGAAATATTAGCATGGCCAAGCGGGCTTGACAAGGGGAGGGGGCGCGCTTAAAATGGCTATTACCGTTAATTTTGGATTAGCGGGCGAAGGATTCTTAATCTATTCTTGATCTATTCTTGATTTAAGAATTTAAGAGATTCTTTTGAGAGATTGACGATGAACTTTGATAACAAAATAGATTGAATTAGATTTGTTTTTTTTAATTGTCCCAACTATTCACGAATAATCGCTAACGCGCGAATTCATTTTTGCGCGATGGTGATTATTCTTAATTTGAGGATTTGATTCTGGTCCAGGATGAACGCTGGCGGCGTGGATAAGGCATGCAAGTCGAACGCACCAGTGCGTAGCACTGGAATTTTCAATGACCAATTTTCAATTTTCATTGAATTTTCAATGTTTTAATTTTCAAAACAATTAACTCATTAGAAATTCATTAGAAATTAGAAATTGAAAATTAGAAATTCCACTGCTATGCAGTGGTGAGTGGCGAACGAGTTAGTAACACCTTGGCAACGTACCGCGAAGTTTGGCATAGCTCGCCGAAAGGCGGGGTAATTCCAAATGGGCTCCGGCTTCGTAAGAGCGTCGGAGTAAAACCGTAAGGTGCTTCGCGAGCGGCCTAGGTCCGATCAGCTAGTTGGTAGGGTAACGGCCTACCAAGGCTACGACCGGTAGGGGGGGTGAGAGCCCGTTCCCCAACGACGCAACTGAGACACGGTGCGTACACCTACGGGTGGCAGCAGTCGAGAATATTCCACAATGGGCGAAAGCCTGATGGAGCGACGCCGCGTGCAGGATGAAGGCCCTCGGGTTGTAAACTGCTTTTAACTGGGAAGAAGACGTGCCTCACTATTGTTCGGCACAATTTACAATTATTAATTTACAATTTTCATTGAATTTTCAATGAATGAATTTTCAAACCCGCTTACGTCGTGTTTAAAAATTGAAAATTTAGTCATTGATTGAAAATTCCTGCCTGCCGGCAGGCAGGGAAAATTAGAAATTGGAAATTTATAGTGCTGAGTAGTAGCGAGGCACGTTTGACGGTACCAGTTGAATAAGGGGCTGCTAACTT
>JACRHY010000002.1 GCA_016215765.1 Parcubacteria group bacterium | reverse complement strand
TCGTCTTTCAGCAACAGTATCACTTTTTCCGCGATGCTTTGCGGATCGCGGACGCGGCAAAACAAGCCCGTCGGCGTCTCGTCCGGATTGGCCGAGGGATCGCGGAGAAAATCAACTATGCCGCCGACCGGCGTGCCTATTACGGGAACTCCGGCGGCCATCGCTTCAATAAACGAATTCCCCATCCCTTCGGAAAGAGAGGGGCGGATGAAAATGTCGGCTTCCGCCAGATATTTCGGCAATTCGCCGTGAGGAACCGCGCCGGGCAGGGAAACCCTGTTTTCAAGTTTGAGATTTGAAATTCGGGACTTGATGCTATGCTCCTCCGGACCGTCGCCCAATATCAATAATTTCACGCTCTCCGGCAAATACCGCATCGCCTCAACAATATCCCCCACCGCGTTTTTCTTAACCAGCCGCGAAGCAGTAATAATGGTTGTGGAAGCAGATAAGCGCAGATTTTGCGCCTTCGGCGATACGCCGATATGCGCGGAAGAATTTCCGGCTAAATCATATATTCTTCGCTTAATCTCTAACTTTTTAGATCCAAAATTTATAAGAAGCCCCACTTTATAAACAGACCCCTTGAGATACAACCAAAGTTGTTTCTCGTCTTCTTTCGTTAATGTTGGTTTTCGTTTTAATTCAACAACAATCTTGTCGTTTATAATCATATCGGGAACGTAAACGCCAACTTTTTTATTATTGTAATAAACCGGTATTTGTTTTTGCGTCTCAACTAAAAGGCCATGATTCATTAATTCCTCTTTCAATGCACACTCAATAATAGATTCTTTGAAAGAACCTTGAAAATTTTTCCAAACCTTGAAGCACGCTCCTCTGATCTTGTAGGTTATATCGGAATATAAAAAATTGCTCTTTTCCGCGTGTATCTGCGTATTCTGCAAAGCAGATCTAATCCGCGTGTATCTGCTTATATCAACGCCGTTGGGGACGACTTCCACCGGACATTTCGCGCCGTGACGGCGGCCGAAATCGGCCAGATAGCCGCTGATCGCCTGAATATAATCCGCTTTGGTAAAAATTTTCTTCCAAAGAAAATAAAAAATGCCCACCCGCTTCAAAATATGCTCTTCAGAGTCGCCCTCCTGAAGCGTCAATAAAAGCGGAGTATTCGGATGGCGCAATTTGAAAAATAAAGCCCCCAGTCCGCCGTAAGAAGCCATTATCGCCCAAATCAGGTCGTAGCCGCCGTTTTTTCCGGCCAAAGCGGCCGCCAATCGCGCGCCCAAAAATGGCAGGAGATATTTGTCGCAGGAGCGTCCCCGACCGATCCGGAAAACGTTAACGCGACCGATGCGCTCGGTTTTGGGCAGTTCCTTCCGAAGGCGGGCGCAAAAAAGATCAAATTCAACGCCCGGAATTCGGTCGGTGATTTCCTTAACAGCGATTTCCGCGCCGCCGATAAGCGGCAGATAAGCGGTGGAAAATATGGCGATTCTAGACATTTCCAAGTTCGTTTCCTAGTATGAATGTTAACAAGCGAAAAATCAAAGCTTAAATGAAAATTCTTTTTGTCATTACCCAATCCGGCTGGGGCGGCGCCCAGCGCTACGTTTTTGATTTGGCGGCCAATTTGGACGGGGAGAAATTCTCCGCCGCTGTCGCCGCCGGTAGCGATCCGAACGGCGAATTGCTGAGGCGGCTGGAGGGTATCGGAATCAGAACGATTTTTCTTCCGACGCTCAAACGTTCTTTCAGCCCTTTCGCCAATCTGAAATTTATGGCGGAACTGCGCCGCCTTATCGCCGCCGAAAAGCCGGACGTCGTCCATTTCAACAGCACCAACGCCGGCATTTTCGGGCCGATCGCCGCCAAATTGATTTCGCCCGTTTCGCCGCCGCCGAAAATAATTTATACCGCCCACGGGTTCCCCTTCAACGAGCCGGGGATCGTTAAAAAACTTCTCTACGTTCCGCTGGAATTTTTCGCCGGCTTTTTCCGCGACAAAATCATCTGCGTTTCCGAAGCCGACCGCCGGAGCGCCTTAAAATACCGGATTGCGCCGCCGGAAAAGCTCACCGTTATTCACAACGGCATTGATCCGAATTTTCCCTTTTTATCCAAAGAGGAAGCGCGCCGGCAACTGGGAATTCCTCAGGACAACCGGCTCCTTGCCGGCGCTGTCGTCAATTTTTATCCGAATAAAGGACTGGGGTATTTAATCGCCGCCGCCACTCTTGTTTTGAAAAAACATCCGAATGTCCGGTTCGCGCTTGTCGGCGACGGACCGGAAAAAGCGGCGATAGAAGCGAAAATCCGCGATTTGAAGATTTGGAACGAATTTCCGCTTTTTCCTTACCGGGAAAACGGCGGCCGATTCCTGCCGGCCTTTGACGTCGTCGTTTCTTCTTCCGTAAAAGAAGGCCTTCCATATCTTTTACTGGAGACGGGGATCGCCGGACTGCCTACTGTCGCCACCAATGTCGGCGGCTGCGGCGAAATCATCAAAGACGGGGAAACGGGCTTCCTGGTTCCTCCGAAAAACCCCCGCAAACTGGCCGAAGCGATTGAAACGCTCATCGGCGACGAAAAATTGAGAGGACAGATGGGAGAAAACGCGAAAAACCGCGCCGAAAAAGAATTTAATCTTGAAAGAATGATCCGCGAAACGGAATAGAAGTTTAAAAATTTAATTTAACTAAACGCTAAACGCTAAACGCTTCTTCTTTTACTCGCCCCTTAGTTTTTCCAGCTCCTTCCGAACATCGGCGTTGGTCGGTTCAATTTTTAAGACCTCTTCGTAATACTTTATCGCTTCCGCCGTCCGGCCCGCGTCGCGATAATAGTTGGCCAGAGCCAGTTTCAATCCCGAATCGTCGGGATTGTTTTTGATTCCCTCAAGCAAAACCGCTTCCGCCAGAGCGCTTTTTTCTTTGTAAAAAACGCGGTAAAAATCGGCCAGATTAAGATACAAATAGGGCTGGTGACTTATTTCCACGGCTTTCAGATAATTCTCCTCCGCCCGGGAAAAATCGTTGAGATACGCCCCGTAAAGATTGCCGAGATTGTAATAAGCGATTGAACCGCCGGGCGCGACAATTTTGGCGTACTCCCAGGCGTCGCGGGCGCCGAGATAGTTGTTAAAAAATTTTTTCAGAACGCCGACCCGCAGCCAACCGTCAATGTCGGCCGGATTTTTTGCCAAACGGACCTTCCAGTCGGAAAGCTCTTTTTGATACTTCGCGAGATAATCGGCCGGCGTTTGTTTGACGGCCGGATCGTCACCGATAACGTCAATCGCTTCTCCCCGGTAAGCGGGAAAAGCGGGACTTCCGGAAACGGGATTCGCCTCGCTTTCTTTTTGGGAATTTTCCCGAACAGCCGTCGTGGTCGCGCCGTTTTCAGAAACGTTCTCCGCCGGTTTCGCGTTTTCCGGCGCTTCCGCCTAAAAATTGGACGTGGAACTAAGATTAAAAAAAACCGCCGCGCCGATGAATAAAACCGATACCGCCGAAATGATTATTTGTTTGCGCATGGGGAACATTATATAGCAAAAAAATCCCATCGCGCAATACGGCGAAAGAAGAACTTAGAATTTAGCGAGTAGGCGACGAGCAGGACTCTCGGCCTCGCTCGCCCCGCCGCTCTGCTTCAGAGGAAGCTCTCGGAGTCCCGACGGCTTGGTTCTGCGTCGGGACGAGAGGCAGCGGACGTCTGCCGCAGGAGCAGACGGACCGCGTTTCCGAGGAAGCAGAGCGACGGGGCGCCATACCCACCTTCGCCCCTGCCGTAGCCCCGCTTCGGCAGGGCAAAGGCCCGTCGGTTCGGCCCTGACTTAATTCCGCAACAAAAACCCCCGCCAAAGGCGGGGGTTTTGTTTACTCGCGCAAAACTCAAGTTACGGAGTAAGGATGTTGCTCGTCAGGCTGGTGGAAGGCAAGCCGTTCACCGAGAAGCCGTTCACCCAGTCGTAGGTCGCCACGCCCGAAGTGGTGGTGGAGTTACCCGACCAGATAAAGTCGTTCTGACTGCCGTTGTCGGCGTCAACGTTCGCGGCGGTGGTGGCGAAGGCGTAAATGCCCGCGCTGGTACCGCTGAAGTTGTCGGCCGTATCACTGACAGTGTTGGTTCCGGACATGTAGGCGCTATCGCCTTCAAGGTCAACCGTGGCGCTCGATGACGTCGCGCTCATATTGGCAACCGTGCCGATGAGTTTGAAGTAACGAGTGCTGCCGGTCGGAACCGAAATGGCTTCCTTGGTTCCCGCCTGGCCAACCGGATCAAAGTAGATCTGGTAGATGTCGCTGCCCGCGCCGATTACGCCCATCGTGGTGCTGTTAAGCAATCCGCTGTTGGCGTAAGCCGCCTGCGAGAAGGACGAGTCAGAGTATCCGTAGACCTGCAAGCTGGTTATCGCGAAAGACGGCACTCCCGAAGTGGAAGTGGCGACCTTAAACGAGAACTTGTAGAGACCGGTGGGTCCGGTGGAGGGAGCGACAACCGAGAACTTGTAGAGCTCAACACCCGAGCCGTTCACCAGTTTGGATGACGACAGGGCGATGGTAGCAACAGTCGGAGTCGCTTTGAAGACCCTCGCGCCGTTGGATGAGGTCGTGGAACCAACCGGAGTCGCGTAGATGCTCACGCCGGAAGAGACGCCGGTGCCGCGAGTCGCGTTACCGGAGCCGTCGGCGTTGGCGCCGTCGTACTCAACTTTGACCAGATGGCCGGGTTTGCCGGGTTCGGCCGTTCCGATGGCCGCCAAGTCGCCTTTAAGAGTCAAGGTCTTGTCGGTATTCTTCAAAACGGTAAAGCCGGACAAAGTAACGGTGGCGTTGTCGCCGGTGAAGATCGCTTCACCCACTTTCGTGCTGCCATCCCACAAAGTAACTTTGGAAAGATCCTGCGGGGTGTTGGACGAAGTGCCGCCCAGAACCAAACCAATTTGAGTGACATTGACATCCTCGTTCGTGGCGGTAAAGCGCAGAACGGTCAGGGTGTTGTCAGTCGTGTTGGCGTTGGCCAGTTTGACGGCCGGACTGGACGAATCCAAAGCGACAGCCAGCGATCCGCTGTTAGACAGGGTAATCGTCTGACCGGCGTTGGTGGTGATCGTTTCCGTCACCGATTCGCCGGAAGTGATGCCGGACGAAACAACGTTCGCGGCGGCATTTTCCAGGCCCCAGGCGAAGGTGTAAGTGGTCGCCGTCGTCGTAGTCGTGGCGGCGGTATTACACTTCAAAACTAAGGTCTTGGTGGTGCCCTTCGCAACGGTCACGCCGCTGTCAAAAGTAACCGCCAGATCGTCGCCGGTGGCAACCGAGTTGCTCGGATTGAGCGCGTTGGTGCCGGTGTTCAAGGCGGTCGTGCCGTCAAACAACTGACAATTCGTCAGGTCATCGGCCGAATTCGCCTGTCCAAAGGTCGCCTGCGGTTTAATCTGAGTAACGCGGATATCCTCGCCGGAAGCGGTGGCGTCAAGAACGTAGTTGGCGAAGGCAAAGCCCTGAACGCCCGCTACGATCGTCTGCGCAACCGGAGTCGGCGAAACCGTCACCGTCATCGCCGCGCTCTTAACCGTCATCGTGTTACCGGTAACGGCAGTCGTCGGCGAAGGAGTGATGGTGGTGCCGGTAGTTACCCCTTTAACAGTGGTCCATCCGCTCGGAGTCGTGGAGGCGGCAATGGTGTTGCCGTTCGCGAAGTCGGTGCCGGCCTTACCTTTTAAGGTAACGGTCGTCACGCCGACCGGAAATTCCACCGTGTCGGAGAAAGTTACCGTGGCCGCGGAAGCGGCGATATCCACCGGTCCGGCCAGAATTTTGCCGCTCTGGTCAACCAATTTGACGTTGGTGATGTCCTGCGTGCTAGCCGCCGCGCCAGAACCCTCCCAACGGGACAAACGGAAAACCATGCTGGCAACGCTGACCGGCTCGCCCTTTACCGTGACGGTCCAACCGCCGAGCGGCTGGTCGCCCAAGTTAACGGCGATGTTCTGAGAAGCGACGGAAGTCGCTTTTTCAACAATGATGGAACCGGCGCCGATAGTTACCTCATAAGCGTCGTAATTAGGATTGGACGCCTGCAAAGTGCCATCGTCGTCAGTCGCCGAATCGCCGGAATCGGTCGCCGACGGCAAAATGTCGTAGCCGTAGGTCAAACCGGTTGCCTTGATGTCGGCATAGCGGTACAAATCGAAGTCAACGCCCCGATTGCTGCCGCTCAAGATGTCGCCTTTGATGACGGCTTCTTTGTTTCCACCCTTGGCAATGGTAATGCCAGCGCCGAATTTGGCGGTGTAGTACTTGCCGTCAGAGCTGACCGTCGTGTCATAGCTCGTGCCGTCAACCGAAACCTTGATATTGGCAAGGTCGGTGGTAGCGGCGGAGCTGGACTGGTTCCATGTGATGGACTTCAACAGAACATCCTCGTTGGAACCGGCGGAAAGTTTCAAAGCGGCAAAGGTATAGCCCGTAGTGCCAACTTCTTTGGTGGCGCCGGTGCCCGGATCGGTAGGACCGCGGGTAACGGTTACGGAACCGATGGCCAAGGTGCTGTTGACGGTCATCACGTTCCCGACCAGCGGATAAGTCGCGCTGACGGTCGCAGTGCCGGCATCAACACCGACCAAGCTCAAAGAAACGAGCTGGCCGTTGTAAGCATCCTGATCGTTGTCGGAATCGCCGGCCAAGGTGATAGTCCTTGACTTTCCGGCCGTAACGACAAACGACTGCGAAAGTTTCGCCTGATGATTGGAACCGAAGGTCTTGGCGTCTCCCATGCGGATGCCATCCTCGTCAAGAGCGATGACGCCGCTGAAAGCCGCATCCTGACCCTGGCCGGTCCTTTCAATCGTGAGCGATTTGACGGTCACGTCGCTGCTTCCCGCCGTAAGCACCAATTTGGTGAACGGACGGCTGGCAAACGATTCGCCGAACAAACCGGAAGCCGGCTGATCGGACGCCAAAGACACCGACAAACCGGTTCCCGCGGGAACGGTCGGAGTGGTCGGGGTCGTCGGAGCGGCCGCTAAGGCGTTGACGTTTGCCCGCGTTTTCGGACCGAAGTAACCGGCGGCCGGAGAAACACCCGCGGCGGCCTGATACTTAGCCAAGGCGGACTTCGTCAAATTGCCGAAGTACCCCTTAGCGGCGCCTTGCGGCATAACCAGATGGCCTTTTGATTCAAGGAAGCTCTGCAACGCCGTAACATCATCTCCTTTGGAGCCAAGGGTGAGGTCCTTGGTGAAGTTATACGTCGCACCGCCTCCCATCGTGCCGAGCTGGGATTGCAAGGTGGTAATTTGAGCCAACAGGGCCGCGATTTGCGCCTGCAGATCGGCAACGGTTTGAGCCGAAGCGACCGGCACGAGCATTGCAGCTCCTGAAAGCCACGCCGCGGTCGTCACTGAAAGCGAGACCGAAGCGATTTTTTTAGCTAAATTATTCATTTTTTATTTAATTCGTAAACCTTTAGGAACATCAGCTTTCTTCATCGACCGGGAAATCGCCGTCGGGCGACTTTTAAAGTCGGCTTATGCCCTTTTTATTTTTGACCTCCGACGTTTCCGTCGGTTTCCCGACAATTACGTCGGAGTTTGATTTTTTATTGTGATCTTTTTGAAATCCGGTAAAGATTGCTCCCCTCCGCCTCACCGCTTGTCGCGGCTCGACCTTCGGCGGCAAAGAACAACCGCAATATCTTTTGGAATCCTGAATCCTAAAATCTGAAACGCAAAGAAATAAAGGTTATTCTACCTTATTGCG
>JACRHY010000009.1 GCA_016215765.1 Parcubacteria group bacterium | reverse complement strand
GCTTTAAAACGCGCCATTGATGTTATCGGTTCGCTTGCCGGCATTTTGCTGTTTTCGCCGTTTATGTTGCCGGCGGCTTTGGCCGTTAAACTTGAAGACGGCGGGCCGGTTTTTGTTCGTCTGAATCGGGTCAGTTCCGGCAAAGTCGTCGGGGTTTTTAAATTCCGCTCAATGGTTGAGAACGCTCACGATTTTAAGCCGATACTGGCGATGTACAACGAACGGCGCGACGGCCCGTTTTTCAAAATCAAAGACGACCCCCGCGTCACGAAAACCGGAAAAATTCTGCGCAAGTTTAAATTGGACGAATTACCCCAGTTTTTTAACGTTTTAACCGGAGATCTTTCTCTCGTCGGCCCCCGCCCTCACGAACCGGAAGAGGTGATTCATTATCCCGGCCGTTTCAAAAATCTGATTATGGCCAAAACCGGAATGACGGGCTTGTCGCAGGTAAACGGCGCTTCCAATCTTCCGTTTTTGACCGAGCTTGCATTGGACGCCTATTACGCCAAAAACCAATCGCTTTTTTTGGATTTAAAAATTTTGGCGAAGACCGCTTATTTGATGCTGTTTGATTACAACGGGGTATAGCGCCACGGCGGTTTTTCCTTATATAATGGAGGCGATGAAAGTCGCCATTGTTCACGATTATCTTAACCAATACGGCGGGATGGAGCGGGTGCTGGAATCGTTTCTGCAAATTTTTCCGGACGCCGATCTTTACGCTCTTTTTTACGACGAAAAGGGAACTGCCGGCCGTTTTTCAAATCACGTGGTTAAAACGAGCTTTCTTAATTTTCTTCCGTTTGTGAAGCAAAATCACCGCCTTTTTATACCGTTGATGCCGTCGGCGGCCGCTTTAATCAATCTCGGCGATCGCTACGACTTGCTTATTTCCAACACCGCGGGCTACGCGAAAGGCGTCCGGTACGACTCCAAAAAAACGTTTCACGCCTCTTATGCCCACACGCCTCTCCGTTACGCGTGGGAAAAAGAGAATTATCTGGATACGCATCGCCATTTCCGCTCCAGAGTGTTCAAAGCCGTTTCCCGGCCGCTTTTAAATTATCTGCGCCGCTGGGATTTCGCGGCCGCTCAAAAACCGGATTTAATTCTGACCAATTCCAATCATATCCGTTTAAAGATTGAAAAATATTACAATCGTTCCGCCGTCGTTATTAATCCGCCTGTTGACGACGAAAAGTTTTTTTACGATTCGTCGCTTGAAAGGGGTGATTACTTTCTCGCCGCCGGCCGGCTGATGCATTACAAGAGATTTGACCTTATTATTGAGGCCTTCAATGAACTGCGCCTGCCGCTTAAAATAGTCGGTCGCGGGCCGGAGCTCGCCCGTTTGCGGGAAGCGGCCGAGTCGGATCTTATTGAATTCATTCCCTTTGTCGAAGACGATGAATTGCGGCGGCTTTACGCGCGGGCGCGCGCCTTTATTTTTCCTCAAATGGAGGATTACGGTATGGTGGCGGCGGAAGCGATTGCCTGCGGCACGCCGGTTATCGCTTATCGCGGCGGCGGCGCGACGGAAATCGTCAAAGACGGCGTTTCCGGAACGTTTTTTAACGAGCAATCCGCGCGTTCTCTGAAAGACGGCGTTGAGCGGATCGGAAAAATGAAATTTGATCCCCGAAAAACGTCGGAAAGCGTTTCTGATCGCGGAAAAGAAAAATTCAAAAAAACAGTCGCTGAAATTATTTTTGACCGTTTTAAAAAAAGAAATGAGAATTCTCGTTGATATCCGCCTGTTGAGCAAAGGGGGGACATCCGGCATTGAGGAATACACCCGCTCGCTTCTCGGGGCGCTTTTGGAAATTGACCGGAAAAACGAATATCTGCTTTTTTACAACGGTTTTTCCAAAATAGCCGAACCGATTGATTTAAAAAAAAATCCGAATGCCGAAATTGTGAACTGGAAAATTCCCAACAAACTTTTCGATTTTTCCGCCCGTTTTCTCAACCGGCCGAAGCTGGACGATCGTTTTGGCGCCGACGTCGTTTTCAGTCCGCATTTCAACATTCTGGGAGCGGGAAAGCGCGCCAAACGCGTCATCACCTTTCACGATCTTTCCTTTATTCATCATCCGGATTTTTTTTCTCGCCGCCGGCGCTTGTGGCATAAACTTCAGGATTACAAAAGGCGCGCGTTGGAAGCCGACCGGATTATCGCCGTTTCGGATTTCACCAGAAGCGATCTGATCAGAACTCTCGGAGTTTCTCCGGAAAAAACGCGAACCATTTATTCCGGCGTGAGCGGCTCTTTCAGGCCGATCGCCGCCGCCGACGGAACGCTTCAAGAGTTTTTGAATAGAAAAAAACTTGCCGCTCCCTATCTGCTTTATCTGGGAACGATTGAGCCGCGGAAAAACATCATTGCCGTGATAAGAGCGTTTAACGAAATCAAAGGCGATTCGCGTTTGAGCGATCGCAAGCTGGTTTTGGCGGGCGGTCGCGGCTGGCTTTACAAAGAAGTGCTGAAAACGGCCGAACGCTCGCCTTACAGAAACGACATACTTTTTTTCGGAAGAGTTGAACCGGAAGAAAGAAAATTTTTATACAACGGCGCCGAAATTTTCGTTTATCCGTCGTTTTTTGAGGGATTCGGCTTTCCGCCGCTTGAAGCGATGGCCTGCGGAACGCCGGTCGTCGTTTCCAACCGTTCTTCTTTCCCCGAAATCATCGGTGATTCGGCCCCGATGATTGACCCGTGGCGGGCGGGCGAGTTATCGGCTATGATAAAATCCGTATTGCTCAACGGCGAACTTCGGCGCGCGCTTGTCGTCGCGGGATTGCGGAACGCCGCCGGATTTGATTGGAAAAAAACCGCCCGAGAAACGCTTGAAACCTTGATGTTTTAAAAATGAAACGGGTTCCCAAAAACAACATTTCTTTGGCGCTTTTTGATATTAAGCATCCGGACGGAAAAATTCCGGCTTCTTTGATTTTCAGCAGCCGATCGGATATGGCGGTGAAAATCGCCGCCGACATTCGTTCCGCCACCGGTCTTCGTTCCGCCGCCGCGCCCGTTCCGGAGCGCGGACGGAAGAGTTCGAAAAAACGCTTCCGGATCGCGCTCGCCCTCGCCGCCGCGTTTTCGGTTTCGTTGTTTTTTGTTTTAGCCGCCGATTTTTTGTCGGTCAAGAAGGAGGCGGCTTCCGTCGGAAGGGAAACGGCGGCCAATTTTAAAGCGGCGGCGAAGATGCTTTTTGATTTTGAACCGGAGCGGTCGTCGGATATTTTAAAGAGCAACCAAAAGAATCTGGAAAGAATAAGCAGGATGGCGAACGGCCGCGACATTTCGGCTATTTTGTCGGCGGCGGGGGCGATCGTTCCGGAAATAAAAAACATTCCCAAACTTCTGGGAGATTTTCTTCTTTTCGGCGAAGCCGCCGTGAAAGTTTCCGCTTCTTTTGAAATTTTAAAAAACGACGGCCTGAATATGGCAATGTCCGGCCGGGGGGAGGAGTTGATCGGCGTCGTTGAGAGTATTGAAAAAAATCTGGAGACCTTTGAATCGTTGATTGCCGGCATTAAAAACCGCGTATCGGAATTAAAGGGTGTCTCCGGCGTTTTTTCCGAAATGAACGACGCGCTGGTCGGCGATTACGTCGCCTCCAGCTCGGAACTTTACGGGGCGCGGCGTTTCGCGGCCGCGCTCGCCGAATTTTTGAAAAGCTACGACGATCGCCATCTTCTGATTTTATTTCAAAATCCCTCCGAGATCAGACCGGGAGGGGGATTCATCGGCAGTTACGCCGATATTACGATAAATCGTGGAAGCGTCAAAAAAATAGACGTGCGGGACATTTACGATCCGGACGGCCAGCTTGACGCGAAAGTCGTTCCGCCGAAACAACTGCGTTCGGTGACGGGCGGCTGGGGGGCGCGCGACGCCAATTGGTTTTTTGATTTTCCGGTTTCCGCCGAAAAAATCATCGGTTTTCTGGAAGAGTCAAAAATGTATAAGGAGAAAATGGTTTCTTTTGACGGCGCGATAGCCGTGAATATAAACCTTTTAAAAGATCTGCTGGAAATTTCCGGGCCGATACGCCTTCCCGAATACGGCACGACGATTGATAAGGATAATTTTCTTCTGAACATTCAACGGGAGGTGGAAACCGGAAACGATAAAAAATCGGGAGAGCCGAAAAGGATTTTGAAAGTGCTGGCCCCGATTTTACTGGAGCGTTTTAGCGGGTTTAGCGGAGAAGAGAAGAAGATTTTCATTGAAAAAGCGATTTTTCGCGCGGCGAAAAAGGACATAATGGTTTATTTTAAAAATCCGGAATTTCAGGAGTTTTCCCGCGGACTGGAAATAACCGGCGCCGTCTACGAAACCTCCCCTTATTCCGCCGACAATTATCTGGCGGTCGTTAACGCGAATGTCGCCGGCGGCAAATCGGACGCTCTTATAAACCAGACGATTAAAATAAATTCCTCCGTCGGCATTGACGGCAAAACGGTTAACGAATTGAAAATAACCCGCGCTTATCGCAGATGGAGCGGCGTCGAGCCGTTTTGGAACGCCGTCAATAAAAATTTCACGAAGGTCTTCGTTCCGGCGGGGTCGCGTCTTTTGTCGCTTTCCGGAAACGTCAAGCGGCGAATTTACGATCCGATAAACTATGAAAAAAACGGATACGTCAGAGATGCCGATCTGGAAAAGGCGGAAAAAACGGCGAAATTTGACGAAAATTTCGGCGCGGAAACGCTGGCCGAATCCGGCAAAACGGTTTTCGCAGCCTGGCTTGATGTTTCTCCCGGCGGATCGGGCGAAATTGCCATGGAATACGAAAATCCCAACAAATTGATTCTTGAGGAAGGAAGGGGATTTCAATTCGTTTTTGAAAGACAATCCGGCGTTGGGGGCGTTTTGGAGATAAGCGTTGAAGCGCCGCCGGGGTTCAAATGGAAAGAGTCCAATAAAACCGTTTTTGAATACAAAGACGGCGATCCCGATAAAAGAATAATTCTTCCGCTGACGTTGATGAAAATAAGGGGTATTTAATACAGCAAGAAAATGACCCCGCAAAAAATTTTCGGGGTCAAAAAGACGTTTGAAACGATATCCAGGCCTCCGTTCGGCCGGTTTGTCCGTCCGATCGGCGGGGAAAAAATTCCCGAACGGCGCTGATTTTAACCGTCTCCTTTTTTGTTTTATCAAGATAAAGAAACGATTCCAATCGGGTCGTTTTCGTTCCGTCGGGAGATTGCTCGTAAAGCGTCTGAAATCCGTTATCGCGCCAGAACCGCTCGCCGGTTTTTATTTCAACGGCCGTTCTGTCGGCGACGAACGTATGGCGAGCCAGGACGATCAGCTCCTCGCCTTTCCACCTGTTTCGCCATTCGGCGAAAACCGACGGGCGCAGCACTTCGTCAAAATTAACCGTGCCTTTGACTCCCAGGCGAGCGCCGACGATAAGCGTTGAAGACGGTTGAAAACCGAAGCGGGGAGGGGGAATGCTTTGCCCGCCCGGATGACCGGGCCGGGCGGCCGCATTTTCTTCCGGATTGAGCTCTATTTTGGCTTTAATCCCCGTCCACTGCTTGAATTTACTTCGCAGTTCCTTTAATGTCTCTATATCGTTGACGGTTTTCGCGGTCGCGCCGCTAAGCGATCTCGCGAAAAACGGCGGTTTGTCATAATCGCGGCCGGAAACGGATTCTTTTTCAAAAATCGCGATTTCGCGATATGAAACGCGCCCAAATTCGTCGGCCATGATTTTCGCGAAGTTTTCAATAAAAACGTCCGCCGGTTTCGGCAAAATATCGCGCAAATCGCCGGCTGTCGCCGGCGTTGCGGCAATCAGCGCAACCAGCGAAAGAATGACGGCGACCGTCGCGTTTTTCATCGTTTTCTCCCCATTCGGATATTTCGGATATTCGGAAAACTTTAAATTACTGAAGCAATAATAATGGAACCGGAAAATAAAACAACCCATCGGCTGTCCCAAATAAGAAATTTCGTCATTATCGCCCATATTGACCACGGCAAATCCACGCTTGCCGACAGGATGCTGGAAATAACCGGCACCGTTGAAAAAAGAAAAATGAAGGAGCAGATTTTGGATAAAATGGAGTTGGAGCGCGAAAAGGGGATAACCATAAAAATGGCGCCCGTGCGCATGTCCTATACTCTAAACGCTAAACCCTACGTCCTAAACTTAATTGACACTCCCGGGCACGTTGATTTCGCCTATGAGGTCTCGCGGGCGCTGGCGGCCGTTGAAGGGGCGATACTACTCGTGGATGCGACCCAGGGAGTACAGGCGCAAACGGTCGCCAATCTTAGCGCCGCTTTAAAG
>JACRHY010000008.1 GCA_016215765.1 Parcubacteria group bacterium | reverse complement strand
GGATATTTTCTGGCAGCACCTTTTTTTAAAAGAAAACTGGAGAGATAGAGTGCGGAGGATCAAATATTTTCCCGCCGCAATCGAGCTAATACAAAAAAGCATGTTAGAACCTCAATCAAAGGAGAATCCTAATAAAAAAGCTGAAATCTTGCATAGATTTTCCGGTTATACTTCAGATGAGTACCTATTTCACGTGCAAATAAAGGAGGATAAAAAAAGCTCAAAAAAGTGGTTAATTTCTGTTTTCCCCGACAAATGAAAAAACTTTCCGCTAAGTGTGGTATATAAACCACGGCCGAAAGTCTCTTCGCCCTCATTCTATCAAATCAAATAAGTAGGTCAAGCAAAATCTTTAGGCCCCACCAAAATTACCATCTCGCCTTTTGGCGGATGCGTGGTGAAGTCGGCGTAAATTTGCGCGAGGGTGCCGCGGTGAAATGTTTCGTGCAGTTTGGTTAGTTCTCTGGCCACGACAATCGTGCGGTTGTCGCCCAGTATCTCCTTCATTTGACCGAGAGTTTTGAGAATTCGGTGAGGAGATTCGTAGAGGACTATCGTCCGCTGTTCGTCTTTAATCGATTCGAAAAGTGTGGCGCGGCCTTTTTTGGCGGGGACGAAGCCGAGGTAGAGAAATTTGTCCATGGGGAGGCCCGAGGCCACGAGGGCCGCGAGAACCGCGCTGGCGCCGGGAATCGGGATTATGTTGATTCCTTCGGCGAGGGCGGTTTGGATCAGAGTATAGGCCGGATCGGAAATTCCAGGTGTGCCGGCATCGGAAATGAGTGCCATTTGCTTTCCGCTCTTGAGTTCCCGAACGATGGCGTCCGCCTTCGCGGACGTGGAATACGAATGAAAACTTGTGGTGGGAGTTTTGATTTCGTAATGGTTCAAAAGCACGCGGGATGTTCGAGTGTCTTCGCAAAGAATCAAGTCGACTTCCTTCAACACGCGAATTGCGCGGAGGGTGATGTCTTCAAGATTCCCGATTGGAGTGGAGACTACGTATAAGTTCATTGTTTCCATTTGTTAGAGGATTTTGTGATGATTGGCGCTTTTATGTAAATCGGCTCCACAAATTTAGCGGGCTGAAGCCCGTGGAAATTAAAAGTCAAAATTGTTTCACCCAGAGTTTGCAGTTCGTGGCCTTTGATTTGCTTCCACTTTTTCTCGAGACAAATTCCGTGCAGTTCTTCCTCCTGCGTTTCGTTGCATTCGGATACCACGGAGAATTTTTTGTGAGGGAATTTGCCGAGCAGTGTGGAAAGATGACCGATGTGTGTTTCATGTTCATGACGTATCGCGACGTCCAATCCGCCCGCATTTAAAATTACGAGCAAAGGACTTGCGAGTGCGGCTTTTCTGCGCAGGAGTTCAAAAGTGTCCAGCGAGTAAAGTTTGGCGTTCAGTCCGACGGCCAAGGCGTTCGCAAAGGCGACGCCGGTGCGAAGCGAAGTGAAACTTCCGGGACCGGAAATCACCAAAATTTGCGTGATTTCCTTCTTATCGAGGCCGAGTTCATCGAGCATTCCTTTTAGTGTCGGCGTAAGTTTTTCGATATCGTCTTTGGCGTCGGGCCAGGATTTTTCAAGCAAAACTTTGTTGCTTTGGACGAGTGCAAGTTCATGAGTGCGCTGTGCGCTGTTAATCGCGAGAATCATAGCTTTTGGACATCAACACCGGTGTAATAATAGCGTATAATGTCCAAATATGTCTTGCCGGAATTCGCCATAGCGCTTGCGCCGCAACCGGAAAGTCCGACTCCGTGACCTTGGAAATTTGCGGAAGTCGTGCAGACCGCGTCCGAAACCGAAACAAGCCATGGCGTGTCCGTCCAGCCCCAAACGGATAGCGCGGACTTCGTCCGCGTACCGTCGGTCGCGGTGAAATAAGGTGTAATCACGGTCTTGCCGCCGTAAGTTACAACTTCTCCCGCAGTTGAAGTTGCGGCCGCCGCTACATTCGGAGAGCGTAACTCGAATCCGTAACCCAAGTATTTCTGGGAGTTGTTCGGATCGTCGTCCAAATTGTAGGGCTTGCCGGGAAATTTTTCATTCGAAAGATAATACTTGGCGTAAGTTCTGGCGATCACCATCATTGTTTTGATTTTTTCGGTCGGATCGCCGTTGGAAACCTCCCCTATTCCCTTCATGTAGTCTTCCAGCGCGAGTTCATTGATAAGTGTCAATTCGCCGTCAACGCTTCCGACTTCAATTGTGCCGCGGAATTGATCATCGTTTAAGGAAGTGTTCCAAGCGGGGCGCTGATCCATTGTACTAATTTGCATGATTCCGCCGCTTTCTGGAGTCAAGCGGACCGGCCCCTTGACGGAGTAAGAATAGGAGCCGGAGGTGACGGAGAATTTGTCGCCGTTTTGCGTAACGCGAATTCGGCTGTCGGCGGAAAAGTTTTTGAGCAGAGTCAGATTATCGTAAACGGAAAAGCGGGAATTCGAGGTAATTATCGGGGTTATCGCGCTGTCTGGCGTGAGTTTGATTCTGATCGGGGTCGTGTAGGCGGCCATGTAGCCGCTTCCGGTCGCGCCGACGTCGGATGCCACTTTTATTTTCAAAATGTAGGGCTGTGTCATTAAATTCCTGCCGTTCACGCGCGGGCGAATATAAATCGAATAGTCTCCCGTTCTCGCCGGAGCGGTGATAGAGAAGTTGACTCCGGAACTCATTCCCGGCGCAAGCGAGTTAACGGCGAGTTTCGGGTCGCTTACGATGATCGCGGTGTTTTTTGTCAGTCCGAAAGTAAGTTTATTTATGGCGCCGGAGGCCTTCCACGTTGTGTCGCTGTAGTTCGTGATTTTCAGTCGGAAAGATTTCTTTTCACCTGGCGTGAAAGTCAAATCGCCCGATGTTTCGCTGATTTCCGCATCGGAATTCGTGGGAGTCACGGTCACGGAAATACTTCCGGAGCCGCTCACGAAGGCGTTGGAATTGTCCATTGAAGGCGCGTAGTAGAGCGAATATTTTCCGCCAGTTTTTGGCGCGGTAATTGTGAATTCAAAAGTTCCGGTGGATCCGGGCGCGACGCTTGATTCTTTCAAGGTTGCAAGCTCGTCCGTCGAGACCAAAGAAGAGCTTCCGGTGCGCGAAAGTTTGATTGCGTTTCCGCCGCTGTTTTTCCACGTGACATTGCCGGTATTTTTAAGTTTGACCGTAACTTTGGATGTTTTTTCGGGCTTCAATATAGTGCTGTCCACTTTACTTGAAGAAAGGTCGAATTCCAGCATGGGTCTTGAGACAAAGGCCGCCAAGTCGAGATAATTCAAAACTTTTTCAGAACCGTTGAAAACCGGCGAAAGGTCGTAGTTCACCAAACCTCCGTAAAGCGCCGTGGAAAGGGTCAAATCGAAAGTGGCCGTTTTGCCCGGAGCCACTAAAAACTCGTCCATTTTCGCTTGAGTAACGGTTAAAACATTCGAGTCGGAAGCGCTCGCCGAAGCTTTCAAATAAGTTGAATTGTTCCATGTGACGGTTCCGGTATTTTTAATCGTCACCCTCGTTTTCGTTGAACTTTGCGGGTCGAGAGTGATAAGTTCGCGACGACCGACTTCTTCATAAGAATATTCATTGTTGAAATTCGTGTGCCTGCGCGTATCAAGAGCGTCTCCCACCACCTTGCGGATTTCCGGAATGTAGTCGTATGTATAATCGCCCGGACAAGCCGTTTTTCCAACATCGCGGTGCCCAATAATGTTCGGCAGAACTTTGCCGCGGAAAAGTCCGCTCGAATCTGGGTCGATTCCGTTGAGTTCCGACTTTTCGTAAATAAGACCGGTGAGCGTTTTTACCATCGGCGCCGGAAGTTCGTTCGTCTGATAGTTACCCAAAAGCGCGATGCCGATTGAACCGGTATTATATCCGTAAGCGTGGCCGGCCACCACTCCGTCGCCGCCGTATCTGCCTTCGTAAACGCGTCCGTCTTGGTCGATGACGTAGTTGTAACCTATGTCC
>JACRHY010000006.1 GCA_016215765.1 Parcubacteria group bacterium | reverse complement strand
GGAAATCGGGATTTTCTTGCGGCGCCAGTTTTTTTTGAAAAACGTTCCGGAAATTTTCCCTCGCTTCCGCCGCCGCCCCGGGACCGCGCAACCAGCCGACGATTTCCCCGGCCAGCCGCTCTTTGAGATCGCGGGGATTGGCCGATTTTCCTTTGATGTCGGCGGCGATTTTTTCCACCTCCTTCAAATCAACGTCCGTCAACAGTTCAAAATATTCCGGAATCAGCTCGTCGGGAATGGACATTATTTTGCCGAATTGCTCGCCCGCCGGTTCGTCCATTCCGATATCGTTGCCGTAACTTTGACTCATTTTTCTTTTACCGTCGGTGCCGCGCAAAAGCTTCATTGTTATCACGTCCTGCGGCGGCATTCGCAGATCGCTCTGAAAATCGCGCCCCCGCATCTCGTTGAAAAGCTGGTCGGAGCCCGCCACGGCGATGTCGGCTTTCAGCATCGCCGAGTCGTAGGCCTGAAGCGCCGGATAAACGATTTCGTGAAGGCCGATCGCTCTCGCCTCTTTCAGCCGTTCTTGAAACATATCGCGGCCGATCATTTGCTGAGCGGTAAAATGCGCCATTAATTTCAGCAGCTCTTCGGCCGACATTTTATCGTACCATTCGCCGTTGCGCCTGATTTCCAGATTTTTCCCGCTTAAAATTTTTTTCACCTGGCCGACGTAATTTTCCGCCGTTTTCAACGTCTCTTTTTTGGAACGCAAAACCCTTGACTCTCCCCGGCCGGTCGGATCGCCGAAGCGGGCGGTAAAATCGCCGATCAAGAAAACGATCGTGTGGCCGAGGTCTTGCAAGGCGCGTAATTTCCGATATACTGCGGCGTGCCCCAGATGGAGGCGGGGAGTGGTCGGATCAACGCCGTGTTTGATCCTCAGTTTTTTTCCGGACGACAATTTTCCGGCCAGCGACCCCTTTTCAATCGCCTCGTCAACGCCGCGGATAATGACGTTATTTATCGCCTCCGGCGTCGCTTTTCCGTTCGGGAGGGTGGTTATGATTTTTTTCATTAATTTCTGTATAATTCATTGTAATAGCCAATTTATGAAGCGTCAAAAAAAGAAGTTGATCGCCAAAATAGCGGTTTTTTTGTTTCTGATTTCGCTCGGCGGAGGCGCCATCGGCCTTGCCGCCGTCGCCAAAATCGCCAAAACTCTGCCACGGGTTGATCAGTTTGACAGCCGCCAAGTGGCCCAGTCAACCAAAATTTACGACCGCAGCGGCGAAGTTCTTCTCTATGAAATCCACGGAGAAGAAAAAAGAACCGTCGTCCCCTTTAATGAAATTCCGGTAGTAGTCAAGGAAGCGACTCTCGCGATTGAAGATGCTGAATTTTACGGCCACCCCGCCTACAACTGGCGATCGGTTTTGCGCGCCCTCTGGAAAAACGCCGTAAGCGGCGCGGTCTCGCAGGGCGGCTCCACCATCACCCAGCAACTCGCCAAAAACGCTTTTTTATCTCCGGAAAAAACGTTGACGCGAAAAATAAAAGAGTTGCTTCTCTCGGTTCAGTTGGAAAAAATTTATTCCAAGGATGAAATTCTGGGCCTTTATTTAAACCAGATTCCTTACGGATCAAACGCCTACGGCATTGAAGCGGCGGCGCAGACGTACTTCGGAAAAAGCGCCCGGGACCTGAAATTGCCGGAAGCGGCGGCTCTGGCGAGCATGCTGAAAGCCCCCACTTATTACTCTCCGTGGGGGACTCATATTGACGAACTGCTGGAACGCAAGGACTACATCATCGGCCGGATGCTTGAGCTCGGCTTTATTGATCAAGAAGAAAAAAACCGCGCCTTAAAAATGAAATTAAAGTTTTCCCCCAAATCAATCGGCATCAAGGCCCCCCACTTCGTGATGATGGTTAAGGAATATCTGACCAATAAATACGGCGAGGAAGCGGTCGCGCGGGGCGGACTGCGGGTTGTTACCTCCCTTGATTGGAACCTTCAGCAGATTGCCGAAAAAACAATCGCCGACGGAGTGAGCCGCAACGCCAAATTATACTCGGGGAAAAACGGATCGCTGGTCGCCCAAGATCCGAAAACCGGTCAAATTCTGGCCCTCGTCGGCTCCAAGGATTTTTTTGACGTTGACAACGATGGTAATTTCAACGTCGCCGCTCAAGGATTAAGACAGCCCGGATCCGCCTTCAAGCCGTTCGCTTACGTCACCGCTTTTAAAAAGGGATACACCCCGGAAACGATTGTTTTTGACGCCCCGACCGAGTTCGTTCCCAATAATCCCGATTGCCCGATAACGGTTAATTTTTCCAATGAAAACAGCGAGTGTTTCCATCCGGAAAATTTCACTCACAGCTTCGCCGGGCCGGTCAGTTTAAGAAACGCCCTCGCTCAATCAATAAACGTTCCGGCGGTCAAGGTTTTATATCTAGCGGGAGTGAACGACACGATTAAAACCGCCAACGATTTCGGAGTAACGACAATTAACGATCCGAGGCGATACGGATTGTCGTTGGTGCTGGGAGGCGGAGAGGTGAAGCTTCTGGAGATGGTCGGCGCTTATTCGGTCTTCGCCCAGGACGGCATCAAACACAAGCAATCGCTTGTTTTGAAAATTGAAAACACCGAAGGAAAAATAATTGAGGAATATAAAGACGAGGCGGCGCAGGTGATTGAGCCGCAGTACGCTAAAATGATAAACGACGTTCTTTCCGACAACGAAGCGCGGACGCCCCTTTTCGGCGCGAACAACCAATTAACCGTCCCGGGACAGGACGTGGCGGTCAAAACTGGAACGACCAACGATTACCGCGACGCCTGGACGATCGGCTACAGCCGGTCGCTGGTCGCCGGCGTCTGGGCCGGAAACAACGATAACGCGCCGATGCAAAAACAGGGGGGAAGCATTCTGGCCGCCGTCCCGATTTGGAGCGAATTTATGAATAAAGCCGCCGCTGATCGCCCCCTTGAAACATTCGCCTCTCCCGACCCCTATTATCCGACAAAGCCGGTTCTCAAGGGGGAGTATGTCGTTAATTACGAAATAAACGGGATAAAATTTCCTCAAATTCACGACATTCTTTATTACGTCAATAAAAACGACCCGAACGGCGAGGATCCCAAAGACCCGGCGGCCGATCCTCAATTCGCCAATTGGGAGATTCCGGCTCTGTCGTGGGCGGAATCCAATATCGCCAATTTCCGAAATTACAATCTGGCACTTCCGGAAATCCGCGGCTTCGCCCACCCTTCTTCCTCCGCGGAAATTATCATTTTCTCTCCGAAAAACGGCGACCTCACCGGCGATTCCGTCAGTATTGACGCCGAAATTAAATCTCCGAATCCGCTCGTGAAAATTGAATTATTTTTCAACGGCGCGCTGGCGGAAACTCGCTCCGGATCGCTGGGAAATAATTACCGTTATCGCTACGACTTCCGGACGACCGGAGGGGACTTTCAAAACTTAATCACCATTAAAGCAACGGATGCGCTTCGGGGCGTGATTACGAAAGACGTGATAGTTTTTAAGTAGTTACGACTTGATCGGCATTAAAATATAGAAAAAGGAATTGTCATTCGGGGTTTTGATCGTTGACGGCTTAAAATCCCCGTTAATTCCGAAAACGACGTTTTCCGAATCGTGATTTTTCAGACCGTCAAGAAGAAACCTTCTGTTAAACGCGACTTCAAATTCGTCTCCTTTTATTTTCGCCGGTATTAAATAGCTGTTTTCTCCGACGCTATGATCGGCGGAAAAAACTTCCAAAACTTTCTTGTCGCTTTTTGATTTCAACTTCACCTCCTGCGACTTACCGCTAAACGCCCCGGAAAGTTTCAGCGCCTCAATAAACTGCTTTTTATCAATAATAATCTCGGCGCTAACAGACGACGGGATTATTGATTCGTAATCCGGAAAAGATCCGTCAATTAATCTTGAAATAATTTCCAGTCCGTCTGATTTGAAAACTATTTGATTCTGATCGCTGTAAATAAAAAGCGTGCCGTCGTCCTTAAGTAGTTTTAAAAGTTTATAGGATGTTTTCAAGGGGATGATCGCCTTAAATCCCGCCTTGTTCGTTGTTGAAAATTGGGAATTAGGAATGGTTTTTTCGGCTAAACGAAAACTGTCGGTGGCCGCCAATTTAAGAAAATTCAACTGAAAATCTAAAAGTACGCCGCTGATTTCCGGACGGATGTCGGAAAATTGGGCGGCGTCAATAACTTTATTAAGGGCATTTTTAAAAACAGCGGCGTCTATTTTTATAAACTCATTTTCATTTTCCACTTTCGGAATAATGGGAAATTCACTTTCGTTTATTCCTTGAATAACGGCGTTGTAATTGTCGGTTTTGAATAAAAGCGTGTTATCGCTTTTTTCCAGCGATATCCTTTCGTTGTTGATGTTATTAACCAGCGCCGATAAAGTTACCGCCGGCACCGTCAGTCCTCCGTCTTTGATTATCTTTCCGGTTAGTTTGTAGGAAATCGCCATTTCTAAATTGGTGGCTGTCAGTTTAAGTTCGTTATTTTCCGCTTTGATGAGAATGTTTTTTAAAATCGGAAGTCCGGAACTTTCCTGCGCCGTCCCCTCCACTGCTCCCATTCCTTCTTTTATATTATTCTTTAATATTATTAATTTCATAGTTGTAGTGTGATGAAATTTTGTTGATAAGTCGGTTTTAACGTTTATTAATCTTGATTATTTTTCAACAGGACTTGGTTAATTGTCGGGGAAAAATTTCGGATAATTTTTTCACCCTCCATTATCCGCCGTTTTTATCCACCATTCCCGAAGGTGTTTTTAGAAATATTTCCACAGGTTTTCAGTTTTTATATATCCGCTCCCTTATCATCAGTATTTTTTGATTTAGCGACTGGTTTTTGTTTATTTCTTTCGTTATTTTTTCGCAGGCGTGGATGGCGGTTGTGTGGTCGCGGTTTCCCAGTTTTTCCCCGATAAACGGATAGGATAATTCAAGAACGTCTCTTAAGAGAAACATCGCTATTTGGCGCGGCTCCACGATTTCTTTTTTGCGGCTTTTTCCGGTTATGTCGTTTTGGGAAATTTCAAAAAAGCTTGCCACCGCCTTGATGATATCGCTCGGATTGGCGTTTTTCGGCGCTCCTTGAATTATTTCGGAAATGATTTTTTCCGCCTCTTTTTCATCAACGACGATATTTTTAGTCGTCTGATAGAAAATAATTTTATTAATCGCCCCCTCCAACTCCCTGATGTTCCGCTGTATTTTTCTCGCTATCAAATCGCACACTCCGTCGCTGAGCTCCATTCCTCTGTCCTGAATTTTTGTTTTTAAGATGGCGAGCCGCGTTTCGTAATCGGGATAGTTTATGTCGGCGATCATTCCTCCCTCAAAGCGCGACCTGAGGCGCTCCTCCAGAGTCGGGATGGAGCGCGGCGGCCGGTCGGAAGAAATGATTATCTGTTTGTTGTTTTCATAGAGGGCGTTGAAAGTGTGGAAGAATTCCTCCTCGGTTTTTTCCTTTCCGCCGATAAATTGGATGTCGTCAATGATTAAAACGTCAATGAGCCGGTACTTGTTTTTTACGTCCTCCATTCTTTTGTTGCGGATCGCCCAGATGACGTCGTTGGTGAATTTTTCCGAAGAAACATATCGAACTTTCACTTTATTTTCGTACGTTGATTTAATTTCGTTTCCTATCGCCTGAATAAGATGGGTCTTTCCCAGGCCGACTCCGCCGTACAGGAAAAACGGATTGTATTTTTTTCCGACATCTTTAATGATCGCCAAAGCGGCGGCGTAGGCCAGCTCGTTTGAGGATCCGACGATGAAAGAATTTAGAGAGTAGCGGGGGTTCAGTCCCGATTCCGGATCGGCTTTAAAATCGGGAAGCGCCGCCTGCGCTTCTCCGGCAATTACCGCTTGCGCCGGCGCCGTTTTGAAAATCGTCGGATGGACGCGGTACTCCACTTTCTTGGTCGTTTCGTCGTAATTACGGAGCGACGTCAGGATCTGCCGGTGGTATTTATTTTCCACCCACTCTTTGGCGAAATTATTCGGCAGAGAAACGACGGCGATCCCCTCCTGCTTTTCCGTCAGGCGACTGCTTTTCAGCCAAGTGATAAAGTTCGGCTTGGAAATTTGCAGTTCCAATTCTCCCAATACCGCCCGCCAAAGCTGTTCCAAGTTCATAATTATTTTCGTTAACTCCGCCCGGTTAAAATTTATATAACCTAAATTTGTATAATCTTAAGAAGAAATTTTCAGAAACGCAAATCCACGAACGTTTTCGGAAATCATCAAAGATCATCCTACAACTTTTTAAAAGCCGCCGAAAGCCGCCATTCGTCAATAACCTGTGCATGACTTGTGGAAAACTAAAACTAACTCTCCCCGTATTCCTATATTCTAAATTCCATATTCTACCCCATTGCCCTTGCCTAACCGCCGGTTTGCTGATACTCTGATTGTCATGTCGGTCACTTATCAACCCAAAAAGAGAAAGAGGAGCCGCGCTCACGGATTTTTGAAGCGGATGTCTTCCACGGCCGGCCGGCGCGTTTTAAAAAAAAGGCGCGCGAAAGGACGCAAAAAAATAACCCCCCGATAACGTGCTGCCGTCCAAAAACCGCCTGCCCTCAAGGCCGTTTTTAAAAGGGAGGCGGCTTGTCGGAGAAAGTTTTGCGTTTGTTGTCCGCCCGACCGATCGACCGGAAAGCCGCTTCGGAATTGTCGTCGGCAAAAGCGTTTTTAAAAAATCAACGGCGCGGAATCGGTTGAAGAGGATAATAAGAAAGCGCCTCGCCGAAAACCTCCGGTTGATGAAAGGCGGCCGTGACGCCCTGCTTATCGTCAAGCCGCCGATCGCCGAAAAATCGGAGGGAGAAATCGCCGGAGAATTGAAAGCGTTTCTTCTAAAAATATAGAACACAATCCATGATTTCTTTATTCAACGAAATATTTTACCGGCCGATATTCAACGCCCTGATTTTTATTTACAACTCCGTCTCTTTCGGCGATCTCGGCGCGGCCATCGTTTTACTGACGATTTTCATCAGAATCGTTTTATTTCCCCTGTTTCACAAAACGATGAAACATCAGACGGAGATGCAGCGCCTCGGGCCGGAAATTAAAAAAATCCAGGACCAGCATAAAGACAACAGGGAAAAGCAGGCGCAGGCGCTTCTGGAATTTTATCGCCGCAATAAAATCAATCCGCTCTCCGGATTTTTTTTGCTGATTCCCCAAATTCTCGTTTTCATAGCCCTGTACTCGGTTTTTATGAAAGGGATTTCCGAAACAACCCTGAAAAATTTGTATAGTTTCGTTGCGGCGCCATCGGAGGTGAGTCACGCCTTTTTGGGCTTGATTGATTTAAACAATCCGAATATCCTTATAGTCGGATTGGCGGCCGTCGCCCAATTTTTTCAAGGCAGGATGTCTTTACCGAAAGCTCCGTCTAAAAATTCCGGCGGGGAGCCGTCTCTGGGCGAGAGCATCGGCCGCCAGATGGTTTATATCGGCCCGATTATGACCATCGTCATTTTAATGTATCTGCCGGCCGCTGTCGGGCTTTACTGGCTGACGACATCGCTGATTTCCGTCGGCCAGCAGGCGTTTATCAATAAATCTCTGAAAAATGGAAAAAGTTAAAGAAATAACCGAAAAACTGGTGGGACTGATGGGCTACGGCGAAAACGACTCCGAGGTGAGCATTGACGTTGAGCGGCAGAGAATTTCCGTTCTGATCAACGACGACCGGGTTCAGGAACACCTGCCGCACTTCACGGCTTCTCTGGAACTTGTTTTGAAGTTGATTGCCAAAAAGAACGAGTTGGGAATGATTTTTGTTGATGTCAATAATTACCGCAAAGAGCGCGAGCGTCTTCTGGCGGAGCTTGCTAAGGCCGCTGCTCATAAGGCGTTGATGACCAAAGGGGAGATTTCCCTTCCGCCGATGAATTCCTACGAGCGGCGGCTTATTCACGTTGAGCTTGCTTCCCGTCCGGACGTTAAAACCGACAGCGTCGGCGAAGGAAAAGACCGGCATATCGTCGTGCGGCTGATTTAGTTTTTGCTTTTTTCGCCTCCCTCGGCCCTACTTAGGTTCTACTCGCTCAAGTCAAGCGAGTATATTTTTTCGTTGTAGCGGTTGATGAAGTAGAGCTTTTCGTTTTTAATCGTCAGATTATCGGCGTCAATTGTCAGCGGATCAAAGTCGTAATATTTTTCCACCTTTAATTGTTTTTTCCCCGATTCGTCATCGGTGACGGCCAGAGAATAAACGCTGTCGCTGGTGTAAAAGATTCTTTTGAAATAATCGTCAATAAAAATCGTCCCCTCGGGCAATTCTTTGGGAACGGCGCAGAAAATAATTCCCGCCGCGTCGCTAAAGGCGCATTTATTCGGAAGGGTCGTAATTCGCGACAAATCAACCAGGGGTTCGCCGTTTTCTCCCGTCAGGGAAAACGAATTATTTCTCTCGTCTCCGCGGAACAGCAGTCCTTGTTTTAAGGATGCCGACCATTTGGCGACGGCGCCGGTTGAGGGGGCGGACAAGGGAGCGACGGTTTTTTTGGCCAGATCAACGGCTAAAAGCGGAGCGATATAAAGCGCGGACGGTCTCGGTTTTAAAATAATCCGGCCCGGCGACGGCCATTCAAGGGCGTAATCGGCAAGCGCGAAAGACATCACCTTGACTTCGCCGATTTTTTCTTTGGAAATGTCGGCGATGACAAGGTCGCTTTCTCCGGCCGCGGCGCTTGATTTCAGGTAGGCGACTTTCTTGGAGTCCGGCGACCAGGCGGCGGAAACAGCCCCGCCTTTATTGAGGGGTTTTAAAATTTTATCGGCGACGACAAATTGGCTAAGCTGAAAATTATCCCGCGGACCGAAGCCGATTAAAATTTCTTTGCCGTCCGGTGAAACGGAAAAAAGGCGCAGTTGTTCCACGCCGTCCGAAAGCGTCTCCTCTTGTCCCGCGGCGTTGATTTTGATAATCTGTCCCGCGTCGCCGGCGTATAAAATGCCGTCGCCGGCCGGCGAGTAATCAAAAACCGGCCGGGAAGAAATTGCTTTTAGCCGCGGCGGAAGAGGGGCGGCGGTTTCTTTCTTTTCTTTCGGAGCGGGCGATATTTGAAGAATATTCAGGGTTTCGCGACCGTAATAAATTATCGTTCCGATGCCGGCCAGGGCAACGATTGCCACGGCGATAAAAATTATTTTTTTAATCATCTCTCTTTTTAAAATTACCGTCCTTGAATTTAATTACTGCCCAATTTAATTACTGCCCCTGAATCCGAATTCCAAAATAACCCCGCTGTTATCTCCATAAAGGGGCAATACGGGCAGATTTGGATCTTTAAGAGAAGTCAGGCGCGGATCAATGGAATAAAGGATGAGATACGCTCCCAGCAACAGCATAATTCCCAAAATCGCCTCTTTGATTCGCTTTATGGCGTCTTCCTGTTTGGAGGCGTTTCCGGCCGAGACGGTGTATTCAATGCCCGCGAAAACGATAACTCCCAAGGCCACGAGGCCGACGGCCATCATTCCGAATCGGTAAACGGCCGCCACGTATTCCGCCAGGCTGGTAATCGATTGCGATGTGCCGGGAAGCTGGTTGAACATCTTATAGGCGGCCGCCGCCGGTCCGGCTGCCGATCCGAGCGCCGCGACGAAAATCAAGATTAAAATCAAAAACAATGTTTTTCGCATTATTTGATAACTACCAGCGTTAATGAATCTCCGGCAAACTCAAGCTCTTTGCGGATGTTTTGCGCCAAAACCCTTATGTTTATTGTATCACCGATCGGCGTGTCGGAAGAAATTCCGTAAACCAGCTCGTCCGGGTTTTCGTCCGTCCCCTCGGCTGTTTGATCGCCGGAACTCCAGACGAACTTCAGGTCTTTTTTGGGTTCGGTAATGTTGAAAAAATACGGCAAGACCCGGAAACGACTTTCGCCCTGCCTGATTTGATAACGGTATCCCCTGAAATCAATGACCGCTTCCGGCGCAGTGACGGGAATCGTCAGGAAACCGATTAATTCCGCGCCGCGGTAAAGGACGGTTATTTTCAGCTCGTGCGCGTCCTCGGCTTCTTTGCCGACCCGGAATTGAAACGTTTTTTTGCCGGCGCCGGAAACGATATCCCCATTGTCAAGCAACCAGCGTATTTCCGTTCCGGAAAGATTAACGAATCGTCCGTTGTCCAAAATTTCAACGGAGGCGGTCACGACGGAGCTCTTGCTCGGAAGGATCTTGCCGGAAAAATTCGCGGGCGCGTATGAATCGGCTTTCCAGGCGGCGATGACCGACGGGGCTGTTTGCGCTTTGACGGCGGCGGGAGAAAAGAGCGGCGAAAGAAGAATCGCGGCCAGTAAAACAGCCGTTCCGCCCGTCCTGACTCCGGCGGTTCCGACTCCGAAATGAACGATTATTTTTTTGGCGGCATAAGTCATAATCATAACGTGAGACATTTATTAAACTTTTCCGGCGACTTTCCCCGCCGTTTTCGCCAATTTCATCGCCTTGGAAGCGGCTTGGGCCTGGGGAAGAGGAATCTTTTCAACCACTTTAAAAACATCTTCCGCGATCTCGCTGTACGCGACAATGGCGCGTATTACGGCGATTGTTTTGGCGGGCAGGACGTTTACAAACGGAATCAGATCAACGATGCCGCCGACCATAAGCACCCCGAGAGACATCCCTTTCATTATAAACCAAATCAGCAGGATCCCCCAAACAAATAAAGAAATAACGATAGTGATTACCGGAAGAACCCAGCCGATGACGGGAATAATCACCAGGCCGGCGCTGAACATCTCCCATAAATCGGAGCCGCCCGCGATTATGAGCATAAAGATCGCCTCAACCCACGAAATTTTCGGCTTTTGTTGTTCCATTTAATTATATCTGCTCTTTTTGTCTTTTTAAAATCTCCTCCGGATTGGTGGTGATGATCTTGTCTTCGCTGAACGAGCCGATGATTTTGACGGCGACGTGTTTTAAGCCGGCGAAAAACAATCCTTCGCCGACGCCCGCCTCAAGCAGAAGGGCCCTTTCTCCTCCGGCGAGGTCAAACGTTTTAGCGATGGTGTCCATCATCGCCGGCGCCTGTTTAAGGAGAATTTGAATGGAGGAGTTGGTGATGATGGGGCGGCCGTAGGGAGAGCGGAGAAAGTCCTCTACGTCCTGGGTGATGGTGGTGATGCCGAGAAAATATTTGCGGGCGCGCTTGACGAGGCCGAAAAGGAACGTCGCGCCATCCTCGTATTTCATCATTATCCACGCCTCGTCAACGATGAGAATGCGCCGTTTCAGTTCCGATCGGATAAGATTCCAGATGAAATGCAAAATAATGTACATCGCCACCGGCCGCAGCTGTTCCTCAAGGTCGCGGATGGAAAAAATAATAAGGCGGTTTTTGACGTCAATGTTGGTCGGGTGGTTCGTGAATCCGGCGTAGGCGCCGCGGGTGTATTTATAAAGCCGCTGGGCGAGTCCCGCTCCCGCTTCCATATTTTCCAGAATCGTTTGAAGGTCTTCCAAAAGCGGTGGCGTGGCTTTGGTAAAGTCCTTATCCGGCGTGATGTCGCGCGAAGCGTAGGTTTCGGTGATCGCCTTGTCAATAATCGCGTCTTCTTCTTTGGAAATTTCCCCGAGCATCACCTTTAGAAGTCCGATGATGTTTAAAATGTGCGAACGCAGGACGTCGGCCGGATCTTCGCCTGCGGGAACGACGGGAATTTCAAAGGGGTTGATGTGATTTTTTGACGCGAGAGAAATATTGAAAAAGCTTCCGCCGACGGCGCGGGCGAGCGTCTCGTATTCGTTTTCCGGATCAATGACGATGACGTCGGTTCCGATCATCATTGAGCGGATGATTTCCAGTTTCATCGTGTAGGATTTGCCGGCGCCGGATTTGGCGAAAATGACCATATTGGCGTTTTCCATTGAAAAGCGGTCAAAGATTATCAAGCTGTTGTTGTGGCGGTTGATGCCGTAAAGAATGCCCTTATTTGACGTCAGGTCGGGGGAGACGAACGGAAAGAAAGAAGCGGCGGTGGCGGAATTGAGCGGCGTTGAAATCGCCAGTTTGTCCTGGTTTAACGGCAGGACGGAATTAAAGGCCTCGAGTTGCTGGAAAAGGGCCGGCTTGACGTAGATCAGGCGGCTTTCCATCAGCGAGCTAATTTCCCCTTCCAATCTGTTCAACTCCTCCGCCGTTTCGGCGTAAATCGTGATATAAGCGCTGACGTTGAAAATTCTCTCCTGCGCCTGCTGGAGCTGGTCGCGCAGATGTTCCACGTCTTCCAGCGCCGTTTCCAGCATCGGGTCGCGCACTTTCCCCTCTTCTTCTTCGGAAGAGATTTGCGCCTCAATGCTGGCGGATTTTTTTCGGAGCGATCGGAGCGCCATGACGGTATCCACCGGATGAGCGAAGAAAGAGATGTCCAGCGTGGCCGGAAGGTTGATGACCGGCGAAAACCAGCCGGTGGAAAGATAGCGGGGATAAGTGAAAATAAAAAGCGTCTTGACGAATTTGTTGCCGAGCCGCAGATATTTCGGATTAACTTCAAGAGCCGCGGGCGCGATGACGTCGCGGACGTCCTTTTCCGAACTTTCGTAGGCCTGGGCAGTTGTGATTTTTTCAGCCATGTTCTTTATCGGATTTTCATATTCTAATATTCTTCCGCTATCTTCAATTTTTTTACCTCCACCGATTCCGGATTGTAAAGATTGTAAAAAAATTCTATCGCTTCCTCGGTGTTTAGGGGAACGGCGCGCAGTCCGATCTGGTTCAAACCGCCGACCACCTGATCCGTCCGCTGGTTTATTTGCCGGATTTTACTTTCCAAATCCGCACTGGCGGCTTTTTTCTCTACCTCCATTGATTTCGTTTTCCAGAATTTCAAAAAATCGGGAATTGGCAAGGCGGCGGAAACGGCCGCGGCGCTGATAAAATCGTAAGGGACCGCGACGAAAAACGCCTTTTCCATAATGGCGTTCGTTTCCACGAATGAGCGGATGAATTCGGAGTATTCGTCTATTTGCGTCCGGAGCAGTTCGTTGTCTTCTTTTTCCCGCCGTTCTTTCAGAAATTCAAGATATTCTTCGGTATTCAGCTTTCTTGAATGGATAAAAAATTGAAGGGTGAAATCCAACGTGTTTAAAAACGACTGATAGGCGCCGATGATCATCGCCTGTTCCTCTTCCGATTTCAGGTCAAAATTGATGCCGGAAACCATTAAAACGCGCCGCAGTCCGCCGCTTTTCAAAACGACAACGCCGTCGCGGATGGAATTAATTTCCACGAATTGTTGGGTGGAAGTTGATTGCTGTTTTTTCGTATCGGCCATTTTTTTATTATATCACTTTGAATTATGAAAATGCCTTAAAAGCCAGTTTCATAATTCAAAGTATATCAGTTAAACCCCAAACTCTAAACCCCAATCGCTAAACGCTCTTATTCTCCGCTTCGCTCCAACCGCTACTCGCCTTGAGCCGCGCCGAAAGGAACGCTTTTTCGTCAGTAGTTCACTTTCTTTATCGCTATCCGCTCCCCCGTTGCCGCCCGGAACGCGCCGTATTTTTCTTTTTTCATTTTCATCGGTTCCTCCAGCGATTTAAGTGACTCTTCTCTTTTGGGAATAGGGGCCTTGGTCGTCTGCAGTTTTTGCCAGAGATCTCTCAGGTTTTTTCGGACGGCGATTCGTCCCGATCCGCCGGCCGGCGGACGAAGGGCTTGTTCTTCGCCCTGCTCCGGCGCCTCCTTGATCGTCGGCAGTTCAAAAACCCGGCGCTCTTCTTTGCGCTGCCAGTTGTAAAACCGCGGGCTCCAGTAATATCCGAAAGCGTTAACGGCGATTTTGTCCAGCGGTTGTCCGTTAACGGTGATAAAAGCGAGAGAAGCGGCTATCGTGCCGATAATCGCGGCCACTATCAGCCACAGCCACAAACTCAACAAAAAAAACAAAATGAAACAAACGATTGATCCGGCGGCGACGAAGCCGAATTTTTTAAGCGTGAGCGGACCGATAATCCGCTCTTCCACCTGAAATTGGGGAACCTGAAATTGAGCCATAATAAAAAGAATTTTCAATTTTTAATTTCTAATTTTTATTCAATTTCTAATTTTCAATCCTTTAATCGCGCTTTTCCGCGCTAATTATTTTAATGAAGAAGTAATTTTCTGGAAAATCAAAGTTAATTCGCGGCTTTCTTTCCATAATTTCGCGATTTCTTCTTTTTTGATCGGCGCGCATTTTATCATCATTCTTAACCAATGTTTTGTTTCTTGCGATTCTTTTTTACAAATATATATCTTATTTCTAAAATCCCTTTTTGAACTGGCGGCATTGGCTTCCGTGTAATTCGCTCCGACGTTTGTTCCGGATCGAACGAGTTGATGGATAATAGGCTTGGTAATAATATCTTTCTCCGCATTTTTGCAAAATTCAATGATATTTTCTCCAAATAAAGCGGTTCGTTCTTCCAGATCGTAGCTTGGAATTTGATTCATTGAAAATTAACTGAAAATTAGAAATTAAAAATTGAAAATTCTAATAATCTCATCTTAAGTCAACGGTGTTTTTATTAACCGCGACCTCCCGATCTTTGCGGAAAGCGGCCAAGTCAACAACTTTTTCGGATTCGGAATCCGGCGTTTTTTCCGGCGTCCGTTTCTGGGGCACGCCTTGAGCCGTGCCGAAAGGCGTTTGCGAAGGAGGCGGCACGAAAACCGGTTGCGCTGGCGGGACGACCGCCGGATTGTCCTGAGCCGCGCCGAGGGGCTTGTCTTGAGTTTGGCCGAAAGGCCCGCCTTGAGCTTGGCCGAAAGGACTGACGGGCGTCCGGAATTCTCCGTAATGGACGACTCTTTGTTTCGGCGCTTCGGCTTTGGCTTCGCTTTTAGTGGCGGTATCCGCTTCTTCGCCGATTTCCAGCCGCGCGGCTACCGGACGGGCTGTTTTTTTCGCTTCGCCCGCCCCGCCAAAGGCGGCGCCCGCCGGCGTGAAAGCGACCTTTTTCGTTTCCAGAATCGGCTGAAATCCGCTTTCTTTTTCTTCGTGCAGAACGAACGGCGCCGGCTCGCCCGCCCCGCCTCTGGCGGGACCCGCCGATACGGGTGAAGCGGCCACGGCGATTTTTTCGGCCAGCATCGCGGCAACTTCCGCCGGCCGGGTGGGTGTTGCCGGCGGCGGTTCAATCGGCTTTATTTCGGTTATCGGTCTCGCTACGAGCTTTTCTTGCGGGGGAGGCGGGAGCGGCGCCGCGGCGGGGGTTAACTCCGGTCTTTTGTATTCTATCGCCGGCTTGTGATCAATTCCCGCTCCCGGCAGAGTCGTTTTAATGAGATTAATGTCAGTGTCGTCATCCGCCAGCTGTTTTCTGATGGGCAGAAAGATTTTTTCTTTCATTTCTTCGGCGATGGCGACGGCGGCGGTTAGAGAGACGTTTAATTTTTCGGCAAGTTCTTGCGTAAAATTTTGCGGTTCCGTCATTTTGAGAGTTACGCGCAAAATCAAGCGGGGAATAACGCTTATTTTTTTCTCCGATACGCCGTATTTTCGGACAAGCTCGTCAATGACGGCAACGACCTGATCCGAGCCGATCCATTCCCGGATTTTTGGATTCAAATCTTTTATGGTTCTCTCCATTGTTTTACTTGGTTTCGTTTGATTTTAAGCCGTTTTTTTTGGCATCCCCGGCCGCGCCGGCATTTATTAGGCCCCTCCTACTCACTCGTATTCTTCTTCGTTCGGATTTTGAGCGACGGGGTTTTTTCCAAAATATTCGCTGATGGTCCGCAATTTGCTTCGTATCTCATTATCTATACTTGTATTGTTGCTTGCGTTGTCCACGTTGATTTTTAGCGTTGCTATGTCGCTGAGAGATTGTTTATTGATATACTCTTTATATTGTCCCTTGCTGAGCATGGAGAGAACCGCGGGATTTGCCAGAGCGCTGGTGTGCATTTTTGTTATATCACCTCCCCGCGCGGCCCTGGCCATTTTCTCGGCGCTTTCAGCCAGGTGCGGGAAAACGGCCAGAATGTCCTTATCGGTGCCGGTTTGCCGGGCGTGCGGCAAATATGCCCTCGCGTCATTTTCGCTTAGGATGCCTTTGCCGGCGGCAGCGTTGGCCCAAGCGGCTTTTTTAGCGGCGCTGGCGCCGAGCCCCGGCGCCATCTTCTTGAGAGCGTCCCCGCTCATTTTAGAGAACGCTTCCTGCATCTTTTTGACGCTTTCGCTTATGCCGGCCGTGGCGGCGCCGATACGCAACGCCACTCCCCTGAATCCGGGAATTCCGGCCAGAGTGTTGGCGGCGCCTTGCCCGTATCTTGAAAGCGCCCGGTTTTTGACTCCCGTCGCGCGGTTATTCATATAATTCTTCGCGGCCCCTTTGGCTTTCTGAGCCATGGCGAGCCCGGCGCCGCCTCCGGCAACGCCGAGCTTCTGGGACACCATCAACCCGCCGACGAGAAATCCCAGAACCAGGATCATCTGGGCGATGGTGCTGCTGATGTCCTGCTGCATGACCATTTTATTTGGATTTGGTCCGGCGCCGTTTTTATTCATCAGATCCTCGGTTAATCCCTGGAAAAAAGTGATGGCGACGGCCAGGTAAAGGAAAAAGGAAACGGCCGGAAAGAAAAAGACATACTGCATGAATTTTTGCCACCATTGCTTCCACAGGCCTTCTGTTGTCGGAAGAATCCAGAAAAGCCAGGCGAGCGGCATCAAAATCATAAGCATTCCGAGCGCGATGTAACGCACCAAAAGAGTGGCGGCGATGCCGAGGAAAGAAATCGTTCCCAAAACGGTAAAGAGAATGGCGAAAACGAGAGAAACGATCATTTTCAAAACCTTGTCGGCGTCGTCTTTCATTGCTTCGTAATCGTCTTTCGCCGCGGGGGGGATTTTTTTGGTTATTTTCGGGCATTGTCTGAAGAAGTCCTCCGAATAACCGCCGAATCCGGGATTGTCGCAGTTGGTTATCTCTCTTTTGGTTGTTTTTGTCGTGTCTCCGGTTGATGAGAATGATTGAAGGCCGAAGGAGTCCATCAGGCGGCCTGCGAGTTCGGTTTTTGTGCCGGTTAATGACCCGGATTTATCCAGGAAAAAAGTGCCCAGCATCCCGGCGAAATCCGTGAAAACGCCGGCGATGACAAAGCTGAAATTGATGAGAATGGCGGCGGCGATAAGCTTGCCGAGCATTTTTTTAGTTTCAAAACCGGACATTCGGACGATGGTCGTGAAAGCGATAATGATGACGGCGAGGACGAAGCCGAGATTGGCAAGGTCGCGGGTAACCGTCCAGCCGATTTTCACCACCGGATGAATAAGCGCCTTGGCGTTTAAATTAACGGCGAAATTAACCAAAAATCCCGCCAATTCAAACAATCTTGACATGACATGCATGACCGCGAATAAAAGCGCGGTAAGTATGTCCGTGGCAAGGCTTAAGGAGGCACTGATGAGACAGGCGGCGCCGTTACCCGCGTATATGCATTTTGCTATGCTAGTTATACTCGCTTTATTTTCAGGTGTATTTCGTATTTTATTTCTCGCATCCTCGTCTTCCGCTTCGCGTTGCTTTCTCTCATCCTCGACTTCCTGTTTGAGTCGCGCCACTCTCTCTTCCTTTGTTTCTTTTTCTACAGTCGGATTCGACCCAGTATACGCATCCGCCTTAAAGGAGGCGAGCGGCGAAAACAACCCGACGGTTACGGCGGTTAAGAAAATCGCGAAGAAAATTGTTTTTTTGAATGTCATCCTGAATTCCTGATAGTCCGGCTTATTCAAAAATTATACCAAATTATTTTTGCGATGTCTTGAACGCGCCCTTATTAATTCCGTTATTTTCTTGGCGCTATTTGCAAAAATCAACGGTGATTATCCATTCATTGCCCGATTGGGAACAACCGCTGATGGACAACTGTAAGTCATTAGCATTGGGCGTAAGTGAACCACCAAGAACCGGGGCTGCACTGGCTGCCTCCGTATTGCGCAGTCTGACTCTTTTGCGCGGCATCGTCATTATTACAGCTAATCCCAATGGCATATGCAGGGTTAGAGTTGTTTTGGTTATCAAGGCAGGTGGCCTCATCGGCAAAGCACCACGCTCCGCCACAGAGTTCTCCATTTCCTCCACCCTCTCCCCCCGCCGTTTTCGGCTTCGGGAACTGGCACTCTCCTCCGCTACTACTAGTTGTAGTTGTCGTTTTAGTAATTTGACATCCATTTGGAAACAGTTCTCCTCCCGCATTTTTACACGCCACCCCAATCATGAAAATGTATTGGGGCTCGCACTGCGCAGTAGCGAGTATTACGTTACCACCCACTATTGGTAGCAGGCTGGTTATACATCCCAGCATAAATTGAGCCTTATTGGGAACTAACTCTTCGGCGGTGACCGTGGTTTTTGTTTGTTGGGCCGCTTCCCCTTTGCCCGTCCATGTCCCCCCCTGTGTCTGGCACATAACCCGCTGGGCGTCCCGCGTCTCCTGTTTTAACCGATCAATGGACGCCTCGCACTTTGCTTTTCTGTCGGGATCGCTGGTCGTCGGGGCGCCGGTTTCCGATTTTACCGTCGGATCCGCTTTGGCGAACTTCAGGTCGGCGTTGGCTTCGTCGTAATAAGAAATTAGCGCGGTTTTTTCGTCAATCATTGCCAGTGACGAATATCTGCCGTTGTATCTCGTCGGATCGGCGACTATCGTTTCCCACGAGTTTCCTCCATCCGTTGACTTTGCCAGCCTGAGGTTTTGATTGGTGGCGTCGTAATAGCTGACGTAAATTCTGTTTTTATCCAGTGGAGCGAGAGAAAGATATTGCCCGACGTCTCCGGGAGAATCAATCGTTTTAACGGACCAAGACAATCCGCCGTTGTCCGATCTGGCGAATTTAAGATTGGCGCTCATCTCGTCGTAGTAGGCGACGAAGACCGTGTTTTGGTCTGTTGCCCTAAGGGAAACAAAAGCGCCGACGTTTTCGGAAGAATCAATTGTCCTGACGGTCCAAGTGAATCCCCCGTCCGTTGATTTGGCCAGCTTGAGGTTTTGATTGGTGGCGTCGCGATAAGCGATGAAGACGGTATTGCCGACGGCATCCAGCGAGGAATAATAGCCGATATCGCCGAGAGAAACGACGGTGGACGTCGCCCATGTCAGCCCTCCGTTGCTTGTTCTGGCGAGTTTCAAATCTTTATTGGTGGCGTCGTAGTAGCTTGCCAGAACTCCCGTCGGCGCGGCCAACTTAACGGATGGACGGAAGCCCGGTATCCCGACGGCGTCAATCGTTTTAATCATCCATGTTGCGCCCAGATTAGCTGAGTGGGCGATTTTTACCGTTCCGTTCGTTTCATCGCGGTAGGCGATGGCGATCGCGTTTGAAGAGGCGTCAACGGAAGTGAAAGCGCCGACACCGCTGGTTGCGTCAACCGTTTGCGGAATCCAAGATTGTCCCCCGTTCATTGAAACCGCCAGCTTCAGATCGCGATTAGTTGCGTCTTCGTAGGCGATGAAAATAGTATTGGCGTCAAGGGCGCGAATTGAAGAATGGGCGCCGACGGTTCCTTGAGAATCTACGGCCAGCCGGAAACCGGCCGACTGCCGCGCGGAGGCGACAAACGGCTCGCACTTTTCTTTTTTCATGTCTTCAAAGCACTGATCCCCCCCTCCGCCGGTTTGGGAAGAGCAGAGTTGAAGCTTCCCGAAATCGCTTTGAGTGACCGATTGGTAATCAATGATCGGATCGTAGGCCGTTCCTTGAGAAGGATCAAAATCGCCGCTACTGTCGGCGCTGGGATCGGTGCTTTTTTTCATTTTTGAAAATCCGTCCTTAAACAGCCGGTTGATGATGGCATTGTAGATGGCGGCCGTCCAGGATTTGACGTTTCGCGCCCATTGGGCGTCAGAAGTGACGGCGTCGGCGGCCATTGCGCCGATCGTGTCGCCGGGCGTAACGATTTCCCATTTCAGGCATTTTTTATTATCTTGCAGGTCGTACTGGACGCATTTTTTGTGCGAAAGAAATCCTTTGCCCGTGTCCGCTTCGGCGGCGGCGGCGTTGACTTTCTGGAGCGCGTCGTTGACGAGCTCGTCGTTGGCGACGAGATAGAGCCCGTAGAAATTGTTTTTGGTCTCCCAGGACGCGCGATAAGCCGGCCACCCTCCCTTCTTGAAGTCAAAATAGAACGTGCTCATATTCTTGACGATTTTACTCAGAGTGCATTTAGTTCTCTTGGCGAATTTAGGCACGGGATTGAAGGCCACCCTCAACTGGACGCTGAAAGGGGCGCAGAGATCGGCGCCGCCCAGCTTGTCGGAGATGAATTCACCCAGGGCATTGTCGTAGGCGTCGTTCATAAAGCCCTTCCAGTCGGTGACAAACCGCGGCTTGCCGCCGTTCTGAATCGCTTCCACTGTCGTGTCCACTATCCAATCAAGGAGTTTTTTAACCACCAGGTCCCTCTGACAATCTTTAGAATTGGTCCATGCGGTCTGGATCATGTCCATTGTCGATTGTGAAGAGGTGACGGCGGTATGAGTAGCGTCGGCTGAGGGAACGAAAAGTCCCAGCTCACTAGCAACCGCACTAACAGCTCCTCCCAGTAAATAAGAGGCGGCCTTGCCGGCGCCTATTTCTACCAGGGACGTCGTGAAGCACGCTGCCACACTTGCTGCTATTTTTTTACCCACATCTCCAGTCGTTGCCGCTTCGGCTTGGCGGGGAAAGACGATCGTCGCAAATCCGAATCCGACGAATCCGAAAAAGATTGCCAAAACGAGAACAGCGGCGGTTATTTTTGTCGGAAGAATCATGGGAGGAGGTGGAGTTTTTCGGCGTTTTTATTTATCATCATCTGAATTTGCTTGGCGTCGCTTAAGAGGTTGTCAACTGCTTGAAGAGCGAGATAGCCCTTCACGGGGTCGTTTTGATGATCGGCGATGGCGCGGTAAACTTTCGCGCCGTTACGATAATGCGTGACCATTGTTTGATGCAGAGAGGCGAAGTCGCTGGGCGCGACAATCGCCAGAAAATCGTCGGCTAATTTACTGTAAATATCCGCCAGCTGAAGCGCGGAAGACGGGTCGTTTTTGTCAAAGGCATCCATCAGGACGGCATAAAATATTTTGTTAAAACCGGAAAAATCGCGGCTGATGACGGCGGCTGTTTCCTTGAGATATTGCTTTTTGGTTTCATCGGAATTGTCAGCGGAGGTTTTTAATCCGGCGGCGGGCGCGTAAAGATCGAGATTGGTTTTCTTGTCTTGTAAAAATTCGTTCAGCGCGGGGCCGCTTATCCGTCGCGAAGTCATGACCGCGTCCAAAGCGTCCGGGGAGTCGCCGAAGCCCTCGTTTTGTATTCGCGAAAACAAAACGCCGCTGAATTTTTCGGTAAAATTTTTCGCAACATTGGTTTGGGATAAAGACGATAAAGATTCGGAGGCGAGTTTTTCAGTGAACGCGACCCCTGCTTCGTTTTTTTTGTCCTGCGCCGGTTTTTTCGTTTCCGTTAAATTACCGGCAGATCGGTTTTGCACAAGGTAAAAACCCAACCCGCCGGCAAGACCGATGATGATCGCGGCGGAAATGATATGGGGCGTTTTTGATTTTCGGGTTATTTTATTTATTCTCATTATTATATATTAATTATATAATATTGCGAAAAAATAATATATAATGGCGAAGAATAGCAATTTAGTATATAATCAATTCAGATTAATTGTACTATTTATATTATATTAATACCAAACTGGCGGATGAAACAAAAAATCTTTTTTATTATAATAACGGCACCGGCGACTATTATCGCCATAGTCGCTTTGATGATCCCGATTTCCGCTTCGGCGGCTCCGGGTTTTGGCGGGAGAATTCAGTCGGTAAGTTACTGTTGCAATGGCATATTATTAAGGACGGGCCCGCCCACCCCGATCTCGGGCGGTTTGTTTGTTTATCCCTATGGCGCGCCACTTTATAGTTGGTACCAAATTTACAGGCCCGGGGCCTGGATTTTGGGAAATTATGAACCGCCCGGGTCTTGTTTCACCGGCACGTACTGCGCGACGACTATTGTGGCGGTGGGCTTTATTATGCAGGCAGGCACCTCTTTATATTAAAAATAATCCCGCGACAGGGCGCTTTGCCGCAGTTCGTTTTCGGAGTTTTTTCTAAACTGGTAAAGCAGGATATTTATTTTTTCCGGTGGTGGGCCCCCTTTTAGCTCCTCAACAAGGCGCAGGCGGTATTTATACCAATTAATGAGCGCTTGGTGGTAGGAAGCGTTTTGATATTCGGAGAGCGATTCCAGTGCGGTCACCGTTCTTTCGTCCAGCGCTTGCCAAGCCAGTAAGGACGATGTCAATTCGTTTAAATTCGCGCCGGCGGACATTTGTTGCGCCAGTTCTTCCGCTAAAAACGGGCGACCGTCGGAATTTTTTTTAAGGGCGGCGAATTCTTCGGGCGTGAAACCCTTGTTCCAGATATCAACGAGCTGGACGTAATACGATTCCGGCGGTTTTTGTTTTTGCGGATTTTGTGGATATTGAAACGGCGTTGATGTTTGGTCGGATTGCCGCGCGTCAATGTCAATTAACGGCAAAATTTTAGAACCCCGTTCTTTTTTCGTTGTCGTTGGCGCGGCGGGTGTCGTTTGTTCGGCGGACAGAAACGGGATAAAAATAGACGATCCCTCATCGCTTTTCGGCGCAATTCGTTGCGTTGGTTGCGCTGAGGGTGGCCCTATCGGTTTTCCGCCGTTTTTGTCGATTAAAGCGAAGGTGCCGAGCATCGCCAAAATCAGAACAGTGATTATTTTTATCATCATGCTTTAAATAAAATCTTTGCTTAATTTCAGCGCGGTTTTTAGATCGATATTTTGCGGACGGACGGACGGGGGTAAGCCGTTTTTTGTCATGATTTCCGCAATTCTCAACTTTTTCATTTTGAAATTTTCGGCAAGATTGTTGGCGAGCGTTTTGCGCGGCTGTTTGAAGGCGGCTTTGATGAATTTATAATAACATTCCCTTTCCCGCGCTGTCGCCCCCTCTTTTTTAACGACGAGCGCGATGATGGCGCTGTCCACTTTCGGTTGGGGGCGGAAATGTTTTTTGGGGACGAAAGCGACGATTTCCGCTTCCGCCCAAAATTGGACGGCGGCGGCCAAAAGATTCATTTTCGGCGGCTTGGCGCAAATTCTTTCGGCGACTTCTTTCTGAACCATTAAAACGGCCAGCGCCGGTTTGCGCGAAAGATCGCCGATGATTCTCAATAATTTCCCCGTTATATAATACGGGATATTGCCGACGATTTTATAGCGGTTAGCGGATGGCGGATAGCGGTTGGGAATTAAGGGCAGAATTTTCAGGGCGTCGCCGCTGACAATCTCAACGTTTCGGATTCGCTCGGCCGCGAGACGGCGTCGGAGTTCTTCCGCCAGCCGCCCGTCTTTTTCTATCGCGACAATCTTTATGCCAGAAGTTCCGCTTCTTTTTATCAGTTCGCGGGTCAAAAATCCTTCGCCCGGCCCTATTTCAATAATGGCGTCGCCCCTTTGAATTTCCAGCGCGCCGGCGATTTTTTCGGCGATTTTCGGGTCGCTCAAAAAATATTGCCCCAGCGGTTTGGCTTTGGTTTTCATCATTGGCGATATCATTATACTGAAAAGAAAACCTTTCGTCGTCAGGCCCGCCCGCCGCCTGTCTGCCGGCAGGCGGCTAAAATAAAAGGTATTCATTCCGCCATCCGGTGGAGCGAAGCAAGCTCCGCGTACGGGTCGCGAGCACATTTTTCAATCTTAGGAAGTCGGACTTCCTAAATGTTAATTTAGGTGATATACTTTAAATCATGGAGCGTCCAAAACCAACAACTGATAAAATTTATCATATTTATAATCGGGGCGTGGATAAGAGAAATGTCTTTCTCGACAACGATGACTATCTACGATTTATCCACGACCTTTTTGAGTTTAATGATGTTGCTCCAGCTCTAAATCTCGCTTATTATCTCGGCAAAAATCAATCTAAGGAAGTCGGACTTCCTAATATTAAACGACCGCCAAGGAAATTACTCGTTGAATTGTTAATTTTTTGCCTAATGCCAAATCACATTCATCTCTTAATGCGACAAAAAAGAGAAGGCGGGATTACCGAGTTTATGCGCAAAATAGGAACCGGTTATACGAATTACTTTAATCAAAAATATAATCGGTCGGGAGTGCTTTTTCAGGGAAAATATAAATTAGTGCGTCTCGCAAGCGAGCCCCACTTTATCCATCTCCCCTATTATATCCACCTGAATCCATTGGGTTTAAAATTTCCGGGATGGAGAGATGAAGAAATCAAAAATTATAAAGAGGCGATGAAGTTTTTAGAAAATTACAGATGGAGCAGTTATTTGGATTATATTGGTAAGAAAAATTTTCCCTCAATAACCCAGAGAGAATTCCTTAATGAATTTTTCGGCGGATCGGAACAATACAAAAAAGACACTATAAAATGGTTGAAAGAAATGGATAATTTGGAAGAGATAAAAGATTTAACTCTTGAGTAGTTCATCCAATGCTTAGGAAGTCGGACTTCCTAAGATTGAGAAAAAAAATCCCCCGCCCGGATTTTCAGAAAGAAAACCCGGACGGGGTAATGAATCACAGCTCAATCGTTTTCCCCGTTTTCCCTTCAAAAACGGCGGGGAAAGCGGGGATGGCGACGATCCGCTCGCGCAGAGCGTTTTGAGCGGCCGGCTCCCCGTGGATCAAAATCACCTTGCGGGGAGCGAGCGCCTTAACGCGGGCGAGGAGATTGTCCGCGCTGTCGTGGGCGGAAAGATTGAACCGCTCCACCTCGCATCGGACGTTAAAAACCTCCTCGCCGATTTTCACGGCGCGCCCGCGTTCAATCTCCGCCACCTGCTTTCCGGCCGTGCCCTCCATTAAAAAGCCGGGAAAGAAAATGGCGGAGCGGTACTCGTTAAAAATTTGCTTCGCGTACTTCAGCGAATACCCCCCGTCAAGCGTGCCCGACGGGGAAACCATCACTGAAAAATCGTGTCCGGCCGGTTCTTCTCCCGCCAGCCGCGAATCGCGCCGATAGCGTCCCGCTTCTTTTTCGCGCGGCACCATCGTGATGAACCCCTCCTCAATCAGGTCGGGAAGGGGGAACGGTCGGTCCAGGCCGCACCAGGAAGCGTCGGCGGAGTGGTAAATCTCCGCCATTATCCTGGCCATCCCGTCAAGGTAGACGGGAATGCCCTGACCGATAAGGTCAAGGGCGACGTCCACGCTCCGCCCGACGGCAAAGGCGGGGATTAATACCTTGCCGCCGCGCCGCTTTACGTCCAGCACGCGGCCGACGAGGCGTTTCACTTCTTCTTCTCGCGGCGGTAAATCGCGTCCGCCGTAAGTCGTTTCCGTCACTAAAACATCGGGACGGAAACAGTCGGGCGTCCTCGCTCCCGCGACGGTCGGTTGGTCACCGGCGCTGACATCGCCGGTGAACATCACCGACCCCTCCGGCGTATTGAGCAAAACAGACGCCGCGCCCCTGATATGCCCGGCGGGCCAGAAACAAATTTCCCAGCCGGCCAGCGGCGAGAGCCACCACGCCGGCTCGGCAATCGGATGGACTCTTGAAAGAAACCAGTCCAATTGCCGCCGATTGAAAACGGCGGGGGGCAGTTGGCGCAATGCCCGCCTCTCCTCCTGCTTGCGGATT
>JACRHY010000007.1 GCA_016215765.1 Parcubacteria group bacterium | reverse complement strand
TCGGAGTGCCAACCGGCACGACCTCCTCGTCGTTCCTAGAACTTGGCTCAAATTCTCTCTTCTAAACTTGACGATAGTTCGAATCCTGCTCTCCTATGATAAAATAACGGTTATGACGAAAAACGACGACCGAATCGAGTTGTTAAAACAAATAAAAAACGAAGTGGTCGCCTTTGAAAAGTCGCCGCTTTACGCCGAACGAATCCGAAACGGCGTTTATCCGGTAATCGGCGAGGGTAGTCATTGGGCGAAAATCATTTTTATAGGCGAAGCTCCGGGGCGAAACGAAGCAAAAACCGGCCGGCCGTTTTGCGGCGCGGCGGGAAAAGTGCTGGACGAACTTTTGGCCTCCGCCGGAATTGATCGGGGAGACGTTTATATCACCAATATCGTCAAAGACCGGCCGCCGAACAACCGCGATCCTCTGCCGGAAGAAATAGCCGCCTACGCTCCTTTTCTGGACAGGCAAATTGAAATAATCAAACCGAAAATCATCACCGCGTTGGGACGATTTTCCATGGCTTATATTTTGAAAAAATACGGACTGTGGAACGATTCAATGACGATAGGTAAAATTCACGGGCAATTATTCACGGCGGAAACGGCTTTCGGAAAAATCGCCGTCGTCCCTCTTTACCATCCGGCCATGGCCGTTTATAATCCAGCCACCAAAGAACTGCTTAAAAAGGATTTTAAAATTCTGGAACGATTCAAATAACAAATGTTCGGATTAGATCTGATATCGCTGGTAAAAACGGCCGGTTATTTCGGGCTTTTCGCCATTGTCTTCGCCGAAACGGGGCTGTTTTTCGGTTTTTTCTTTCCGGGCGACAGCCTGCTCTTCACGGCCGGTTTTCTCGCCTCGCAGGGAATTATGAACCTGCCGCTTCTAATTGCTATTTTTTTCCTCGCCGCAATTTTAGGCAACAGCGCCGGTTACGTCTTCGGCCGAAAAATGTCCGAAAAGCTGTTTGAGCGGGAAAACTCCATTATTTTCAGCCGCAACCACGTTGAACAGACGAAAAAATTTTATGAAAAGCACGGCGCCAAGGCGATGATTCTCGCTCGTTTCGTGCCGATCGTAAGAACCTTCGCGCCTATTATGGCCGGAGTGGGAAAAATGGCATACTCAAAATTTCTTTTTTACAACGTCATCGGGGCGATTCTTTGGGCAATCGGCCTGACTATTTTCGGATACTTTTTGGGAAGCGTCGTTCCCAACGCCGACCGCTACATCATCCCCATTGTTATCGCGATAATCGTTATCTCGCTCCTTCCCAACGCCGTTCATTTAATCAGAAATCCGGAACATGCCAGACGCTTATGGCAAGCCGTTAAAAATAAACTGTCCGGCAAATAAAGGGTATTCATACCGCGGGCCCGTCTGCGCGCTCTGCACAAACAGGCAAGCCCCGCATGCGGAGCACGGTATCATTGGTGAGACCGAGGTATTTTAATGTCGCGATTCAAGATAAAAACTCCGAGAGAGGCGCGGTATCATTGGTGAGACCGAGCGGTTTTTCCCCGCGATTCATCTAATTTTTATTGCGTCCAGTTTTGATCATTGCTCGCAATAATCGGGGCTAGACGCAATAAAAAACCCCGCGCCTTACTCGCGGAGCTTTCTATTGCGGCTAGCGAGGATGGAAAATGAGAGCTTATTCTCATTTTCTCCGAGCGAAGACGCAAAAAGGTAGAATACCCCGAGGTATGAATACCCTTTACTTATTAACCGCTTAACTTTACCAAAAAGCCGGACTGGAGTAAACTGAAAATTGTGGATAACTTACCACGATAAAATCCATCGCTTATGCCTTACATTCCTCAAAGCAATCGGGATCGTCTTGACCCGCACATCGCCAAACTCGCCGAAGAAATAAACGGCGCGGCAAAAGAAGCGGGAGACGAAAAAGCGTTCGCCGGTTTGCTCAATTACGCCTGCACGAGGATCGCGCTTAAAACCATTCCCGAAAAACGCTACTGGGCCGTCGCTTTGGTCAGCGGCGTCTTTAAAAACATCGGCGATGAATTTTACCGCCGGTTCGCCGCGCCCTACGAAGACGAGCAGATCAAGAAAAACGGGGACGTTTACTGATAAAAATGAGCGAGGCCGTTAAATACGCCGCGATTGTTTTAATAACCGTCGCTTTGATCGCGGGAGCGAAGTTTTATTTTCAATCCCCCAATGAACCGCCGCGCGGCGATATAAATAACATTAATCAAAATCAAACAAAAAATATGCAATGGAACGAGCCCCCGAAAATGGAGATCGGCGCCGACAAGCGCTATTTCGCGACGCTTGAGACCTCCGAGGGCGACATTAAAATGGAATTATTCGCCTCCGAGACGCCGATAACGGTCAATAATTTCGTCTTTCTGGCGCGCCGGGGATTTTACAACGGCACGATTTTTCACCGAACCATCAAGGGTTTTATGATCCAGGGCGGCGATCCGAAAGGAGACGGCACGGGCGGTCCCGGTTACCGATTCAACGACGAAGCGATCAGCCGCGATTATTCCCGCGGCATCGTGGCCATGGCCAATGCCGGTCGGAATACCAACGGTAGCCAGTTTTTCATTATGCACCAAGATTATCCCCTGCCGAAAAATTACGTCATTTTCGGACTGGTTACCGAAGGCATTGGGATTGTGGATAAAATAGCCACGGCGCCGGTTAAAACAAGTCCGTCCGGCGAACCGTCATCGCCGATCAATCCCGCAAAGATTATCGGCGTTTCGGTGGAAGAAAAATAAACGTCGTCATACACTATGACGACGTTTATCCTGAACTTGCCGAGGGATAAGAGAAGTCACGGCGGGCGCTAATTGGCTTCAATCAAATCAATGTCTTGCTGGATTTTGACCGCCCGCTCGGCGACGCGATAGCCGTAACGACCAACGCTCATATAAGAACGCCAGTTTTTGCCGGCATAGTATTTGGCGGCAGCGCAATTTTCCTGCGAAAAATCGGTTTTGTACGTCTGGCGGCAACCCTCCAGTCCGTTTTTTAAATAAAGCGCCGTCGCGGTAAAAGCGTCTAAATTATTGAAAGGAGACGGAGGGGCGCCGCCGGTGATTTTCGCGACCGCCTCTTTGTGAATCTCCCAAGTCGTCGGCATAAACTGCGCCGGCCCCATCGCGCCTCCGTAAGCGCCGTCGGAAGCAATCGGACAAGAAACGGGCGTTTTTTCCGGGTCCAAACCGAGCTCTTTCATCAACGTCAGAAAAGCCGGTTTTTGGCCGTTGCTCATCACCGTTCCGTTCGCATTGTCGCGCTCGTCGTTGTAATAACATTTTCCGAGATTTCGCCCGATAACGCCGTCAACGGCAGACTCCTGGGTCAGAATGGAGAGAATAAAAGCGGTACGCACGCTGGTGGCTTTTTCGGCCACTTGCGCCAGCTTTACCGCCTCTCCGAACGGCAATTCCCCTCCGCCCAAAAGACGGAAAATCCGGCTTCTGATTTCCGCGGCGACTTTTTTCGTTTGTTCCAGCATTTCCTCGTATTTGGCCTGCTGTCCTTTGGTGATTTTAAGCAGGTTGTCCTTTTCCGATTTTGTGGCGTTGACCGCTTCTTTCTGGCGATCGTTATATTCTTTCAAAGCCAAAGCGTCGGAGCGTTCCAGCGAAAGATCGCTCCTCTGTTCAAGTAGCGACCGCCGCAGTTCTTCAACCTGCTCCAAGGCCACTCTTAAATTATCCTGAACGGCCAAAAGGTCGTTGATGTCCCCGAAAAAATCGGACAGCTTGTCGCTCATTAAAAGAATCTCCATCAATCCCCTGCCGTCGTTTTCGTAAATATCCTTAAGAATCCGGGCGATGGCGGATTTGCGGGAATCAATCTCGCTTTCCGTTTGAACGATTCTGTTCTGGGTGGTCGCTATCTCGTTATCCAGCTTCGCGAGGGATAATCTGACGGCCTTAATTTGAAGATTCAGCTTGGCTATTTTGGCGTCAAGGAGTTTGATTTCCGATTTTAAGTTGCCTCCCTGCTTTCGGTAACTGCCGATGACCGATTCGTATTCATCCATCTGCGATTCCAGCTCGGAGAGCTGTTTTTCCAAATCCTTTCTCTCTTCGTTGTCCTGCTGGGCCGCTAAAGTAAAAATATGATTGCTTACCGGAGCGTTAACCGATCCGAATAAAAGAACCGATAATGAAAAAGCGGCGACAATCCAGCGGCTCGCGCGGACGGCGGCGGCATAAATGTCTTTATAATCGGAAAGCGATAAATTGACGCGGGAAAGCCGCTTGTTAAAAACGGAAGCGCCCGCGCCGCCGCGGACATCAATTACGGCTTTCGGTTTCGGTCTCGTCATTATAAAAGCGGACTTATAAAGCGCGCGAATCCGGTTATTCCGAGGTCTTTTCTTCTTTTTCTTTTTGGGCGCGCTTTTCCTCTCCTTCGGTTACGATAGTTTCGGGAGCCGCTTCGGCAACCGGCGCCTCTTCTTCAACGACCGGAGCCGAAATAGTCGCGACAACGGCATCCGCCTCGTCTAAAATTCTCACTTTGTCGCTTAGTCGCAAATCACCGACGTGAATAACCGCGCCGATTTCGCCCAGTCCTCCAATGTCAATCTCCACAACGTGCGGAATATCGGACGGAAACGCCTCCACTTTTATTTCATGAAGCGCTTTAATAAGCACGCCGCCTTTTTCTTTCACCGCCGGCGATTCGCCGATAAAGCGAAGCGGCACTTCGGTCTCAATTTTTTCGTCCATTCTTATTTGATGAAAATCAACATGCCGCGGTTCGTTTTTCAGCGGATCAACGTCAACGTCGTAAATCATCACCGGCCGTTTTTCGCCGTCAATCAGCAAATCAATGACGGAGTTTTCTCCCGCTTCTTTGAAAACCTTGGCGAATTCCTTGGCTGAAACGCTTAAATGAAGATTGCTGATGCCGCGGCCGTAAAGCTCCGCCGGCAAAAATCCGTCCTTTTTCAAAGCCGTCAATTGTTTCCCGAATTTTTCTCTTTTTTGGACTTTTAATTCCATAGCGCGTTTTTATCGTTAATAATGGTGAGAGCGCCGAAAATAACCGTTATTCGGCGATATCGCCATTATATCAGCTTGTTAAATAATTTCAACCTTTCTTCCACCACCGACCCGACCGCTTCAACCGCCGCCGGTAAAATTTTATAAGGGGCGATTTCTTCGGGATTTTCCTTGAGCGACTTTTCAAGAGCCTGCCGCCACGCCAATCTAATTTCCGTATTGATGTGAATAACGGAAATTCCGACCGCGATCGCCGCCCGAAAATCGTCGTCTCTGATTCCCGATCCGCCGTGGAGAACCAGCGGAACACCGGCGGCTTTTTTTATTTTTTCAATATTTCCGATTCTCAAATTCGGATTGGGAGCGTTCTTGAACATTCCGTGAATATTTCCGACGGCGGGCGACAGCAAATCAACGCCCGTTTCTTTGACAAATTGCGCCGCTTCTTCCGGCGTCGTCAAATCCTCGTCGCGGATGGCCGCTCCCGCCGGAATTTCTTTTAAAATCTGCGACGATCCGCCGATATAGCCGATCTCGCCTTCTATTAAAATTTCGCTCCGCCGACCGGCGGAAACGCTTCTGACGTACTCCACGACCTGCTTGGTCGCTTTGACGTTTTCTTCAAAGGGCAGTTTGCTGCCGTCAAATAAAACGGCGTCAAAGCCGGCCTCAACCGCCTCTTTAATCTTTTCAAACGAATGCGTATGGTCGGAATTCAGGAATATCGGCCAGCCGTATTCTTCGCGCAGACCCCTTATCAAAGCCACCGCCTGCTTTCGACCGATAAAATCCGCCTCCCCCTCGGAAACGCCGATGATGACCGGCAAAGACAGCGATTTGGCGGCGGAAAAAATCGCCTTTAAAGCGGCAAGGTCGGAAATGTTAAAATGACCGACGGCGGTTTTCTTTTTTTCGGCTTCTTTTATGACGTCAAGCAGTAAAGACATAAAAATAAATTACGCGGCCTACAATTCAAAATAACCCTTAATGATATTGTCGCGGATAAGTTCGTTCATTTTTTCTTCGCCCATAAATTCCACGAAAATCCGGTTCCACATCGCCTCCTGATGATGATAAAGATATTTTGACAATTCTTTTTCTTTCAACAGCGACATCGCGGCGTCAACGATGTTGAAGCTCACCAGAACGGGAATGCCGCTTTCGGTCTGAAAAAAATCGCCGACAAATCCCAATTCCTTCCAAAAATCAATGCCGTTTTTGAAATGGGGCATCACTTCGGGAATGTCCGCCAGTCCCCTTTCCGCTTTTTGCCAATGTGTCGCTTCCGGATCAACGTGCGGTTCAAACAATCGCCAGTCGTTGGGGTCCGCCTTGGCCAGATAGCGCTGAACGATCAGCCAGCGGGGACGGCGCAGTTCTTTGGGAAAAATCGGCAAACGCTCTTCAATGACGTCGCCCCGCAACAAGGAAATAAGATTTTTGGCGAATGTTTTGCGATTGCCGGCGAAATGGCGGAAAAGGTCGGAGTAGAATTTTATTTCATTGAAATAATGCGCCAAAAGCGATAATGAGCGGACGGTCTCGCCGGAAATCCCCAGCGTTACCGGAATGACGAAAATGGCGCCCAGTTCTTTCAGGTGGCTGATGTTGTGATATTTTTTCTTGACGAATTTCCTGGCCGCCTCCACGCAACTCTTGCTGAGCGCTCGCGCGTTGATTTCCCGCTCTTCAAAATCATCGGGGGTCAGCTTTTCATACTGCTTGAAAAAAACGTTATTAAGCCATCCCGGATCTTCCACCATTCTCAAGGCAGCGAAAATTTCCAAAAGATCCTCGTTTTTCACCAGATCCTCCGCTGTCGTAAAGCCGCGGCAAGACATCATCATTTTTGGCGGCTCGTTTAACACGAACGAACGGGCGATGTCTTCTTTCAAAAAGAAGCCCTTTCCCACGGGAGCGATTTTGGCGGCCAAGTCAATAATCCGCTGACAATCCGCTTCTTCATTAAGATTCGGGCGATCCAGGGCGTTAAAAACGGCCAGATCGTCGGCTTCTATTTTGCTGATCAGAGAGTCGTACACTTCCACCGCCGGCACCTTCCGGCTCAACCCCAAATCGTTAAGCGCTTTCTGCGCAAACGTTTCGTTTTCGTCGTAAACGATGTCCAAAACGCCGGTTTTCCCCGTCGCGGATTCCATTAAATCGTTTATTTCGCCCAGAACGCGCTGGTCAACGCGGAGAATTTTCGCCAGTTTTGCCGCTTTTTCGTCGTTTATCATGGCTTGAACATTATAACGGTCTTGCGACGATTTTTAAATCGCGCCAGCGCGGCGACTTTTCAAAAGCACCGCGGGTCAGAATGCCTTTTTTCGCGCCGACATTCTCCACGACAGCGGTAGCGTTGGCCGACGCCAGGCGAATCGCGTATTTAATTTCTTCCGCCGTCGGCCGGCGGGAATCGCGGGCGCGCATCAAACCGGCGACAAATCCCGAGCCGAAAGCGTCTCCGGCTCCCGTCCGGTCGGCGACGATTTTTTCTTTATAAATCCCCGCCCGATAAATCGCGCGGCCGTCGGAAACTTTTACGCCTCTCGGACCGTCGGTAATCACCGCGATTCCGTCCACCAGCGCGTCCATCGCTTTAAAAATTTTTTCTTCGGCAAGGTAATCGCAGCCGGTCAAATAAGCCGCCTCTTCGCGGTTTAAAATAACGACACTCATTTTTTTTAAAAGCGGCTTCAGTTTTCCCGCGCCCATCTGAATATACGGCTTGGACGGATTAACAGCCAAAAAAGCGCCGGAGCGCCGGAGTTTTTCCGCCAAATCCGCGATAATTTCAAATTTTATTCCTCCGGGGACAAAGTAAGCCCAGCGGCTTTTGATTTTTTTCGCCTCGGCGCAATCCGATTTTTGAAGATCTTCCGAAGCTCCCCGATAAACCAAAATCGTCCGCTCGCCGGACGGAACGAGAAGAATCGTTGAAAAAGCGGTTTTTTTCGTCGCTGATCGCTTTAAAATCGCCCCGATGCCGTCATTTGCAAGCTCCGCTTCTATGTCGCCGGCGACTTCATCGTCTCCGACTTTGGCGAGACAGGCGGTCTTAAATCCCTGACGACCGAAAGTAACCGCCGCGTTGGTCGCGCCGCCGCCGGTGGTCAAAACCGGCGCGCCGATTTCCACCTTTCCGCCCAAAGCGAAACACTGCGCCTCTCCCGTCGGAAAACCGATTTTTTTTAAATGCGCCGCGTCGGTCAAAACCCTAAAAAGCGGGCTGGTTAAAAAAACGTCCCGCGTCGCCGTTCCGATTGTAATAACATCGCACTTCATTCGTCTAATATTTTAGCAGAAAGGAAGAAATTTTAAAAATTAAAAGCGAGGAGGTAAGAACGATGACGAAAATGGACGAGGCGCTGATAAAGAAAAGAGAGCTGGAAAAAAGAAAAGCGGAAAGAATCAGGCGGGAAGTCGCCGGAGAGATTGATAAGGAAATTTCCCGCGCCATTGAAGAAATGAAGAGAGGGTAACCCTCGTTAGAAGCCCACACGGGGCGCCCCGCTTCTAACGGGGTAAACTTTTTCCCGCCACGGACGGCGGGATTTTTTTTATTTCGCCTAGCGAGAAGCGCCGTGTGCCGATAGGCACATAAGTGACGAGTCCCGACCGCAAGGTCGAGGATCCGCGATTTTCACAAAGTGAAAATCGGGATAACGAAGAAGATGGACTGGAATTGGCTCACCCGCAGAGAAAAGAGAATTTTGGCCAATTTCCCTGCCTGCCTGCCTGCCTGCCTGCCGGCAGGCAGGTTCGTCATGGTTCGACGGGCTCACCATCCTGAGCTTCGCCGAAGGACTCCTCGTCGGAGCGCCAACCGGCACGACCTCCTCGTCGTTCCTAGAACTTGGCTCAAATTCTCTCTTCTAAACTTGACGATAGCTCGAATCCTGCTCTCCTAGCGCCGATTTTTTGAAATAACGTCAAGCGGGCGCGAAAAATAGCGTCGCAATAATAATATTTTTTGTTTTCATATCACCTCAAAGAAATAATAACCGCGTAATGCTTTCCGCCATCAAACGCAACGAAAAATTTAGTTTTCCTTAATTTCATAAATCTTCTTCTCCCCTGTCGGCAACTCGTATTCAAGTTCGGTGTCGGAGAGCCATTGGGGTTTGAAATAATAAAGCGGTTCGTCGATTTTAACGACAAACTGCCGTTTTTTAGTGAAAAGGTTTTCGATATAGAGTTCGGTGCCCATACCTTGTTTTCTTCTTTTTTCTTTTTCTTCTTGAGTTAAATCAGTAAATCCAAACCAAGTATTGCCTGGATGGACGGTAATATAACCATTTTCAATATTCAAGGCGTCGCCGCCTAAAACATCTTGCGGCGCTTCAAAAATATCCGTTTTCCAATTTTGAGTATCTATTCTAAAAAAACCATTGACATAAGCGCCGTCAGAAATATCTCCCCAGAAATATCTTCCATCATCTGTCCACTTATCCAAACCGAAATTTCCTACAACATTGGAATATTGTTCAAAGATTGATTTAGCAGATAAAACAAAAATGTCTTCTTTTGTATTTAAATCTTTAATAACTAAAG
>JACRHY010000005.1 GCA_016215765.1 Parcubacteria group bacterium | reverse complement strand
TTTCCGGCGGCGAGTCGCAGAGAATCCGTCTGGCGGGACAAATCGGCTCAAAACTTTCCGGCGCGCTTTACGTTCTGGACGAGCCGACCATCGGCCTTCACGAGCGCGACAACGAAAAACTGCTGAAGATACTGAAAAATCTGCGCGACTTGGGAAATACGGTGATCGTCGTTGAGCATGACGAAAGGATTATCCGCGAATCCGATTATTTCGTTGACCTGGGTCCCGGCCCCGGCAGAAACGGCGGCGAGATCGTCAAAACCGGCGTCATCGGCGACGTGTTGAAATCAAAAAGCGGCGACTCGCTGACGGCCAGATATTTGAAAGGGGAGGAAAAAATAGAAATTCCCCGCTACCGGCGCAAAGACAATAAAGGTGTTTTGAAAATTATCGGCGCGGCGGGGAACAACATCAAAAATCTGAACGTTGAAGTTCCGCTCGGGAAGTTCGTTTGCGTCACCGGCGTTTCCGGTAGCGGCAAATCAACCTTGCTGGAAGACGTCATTTGCAAAAACGTCCGTCGAAAACTGGGCGGATTCTCCCGGCTGGAAAACGTCAGTGGCGTTTCGGGAACGGAATATCTTCATCGCGTCGTTGAAATAGATCAATCGCCGATCGGCCGGACGCCGCGCTCCAATCCGGCCACTTATACGGGCGTTTTTACTCCCATTCGGGATTTATTTTCTTTGCTTCCGGAAGCCGGAGAAAAAGGGTATAAAAGCGGCCGTTTTTCTTTTAACGTTCCGGGGGGGCGCTGCGAGTCCTGCGAGGGGGCCGGCTACAAACTGGTGGAGATGCATTTCCTGCCGGCTGTTTTGGTCAGGTGCGAGGTCTGCCGCGGCCGGCGATTTAACAGCGAAACGCTGGCCGTCAAATATCAGGGAAAAAACATCGCCGACATTCTGGAAATGACCGTGGATGACGCCTACGGAATGTTTGAAAATATTTATTCCATCGCCGACAAGCTGAAAGTTCTCCGCGATGTCGGATTGGGCTACATCCGGCTCGGTCAGGGGGCCACCACGCTTTCCGGCGGCGAGGCCCAGCGGATTAAGTTGGCGAAAGAGCTGGCCCGGCCGATGGCGAGGAAAACCCTTTTTCTTCTGGACGAGCCGACCACCGGCCTTCACTTTGAAGACGTGAAGATGCTTCTTAAAGTTCTGCAGGGGCTGGTTGACAAAGGGAATACGGTTGTCGTCATTGAACATAATCTGCATGTGATAAAAACCGTTGATTACGTCATTGATATGGGACCGGAAGGCGGAGAAGGCGGCGGGCGGGTAATCGCCAAGGGGACGCCCGAGGAAGTGGCGGCTGACAAAAAATCCAGCACCGGCGCGTATCTTAAAAAGGTCTTGGCGCGATGAAAGGCGATTCACTGAAAGAAAAAGCGAAAAAATTTCCGGAGTGCGCCGGCGTGTATCTTTTCAAAGACGCGAAGGGCCGGCCGATTTATGTCGGCCGCGCCGGTTCTCTGAAAAAAAGAATCGCTTCCTATTTTCTCCCGCGCGCCGATCGGCGGGTTCGGGAAATGGTTTCCGAATCGGCCTCTTTGTCGTTTTTGAAAACCGACACATTGCTTGAGGCGGTTATTTTGGAAGCGAAATTGATCAAAAAATACTGGCCGAAATTCAACGTCAGAGAAAGAGACGACCGTTCTTTTGTTTATCTGTTCGTTGATTTAAGCAGAAATTTTCCGAGGCCGGTTATCGTTCGCGGCCGGGAGGCGGAAAAATACTGGACGGCCGGCGGTTTGCCCCGCAAAACGCGGGGCGAACCCCGTATTTTGCGGGGTAAACTTCTCGGCCCTTTTCAAAGTTATCGCTTGCTGAAAACGGCGCTTGGTTTGGCGCGAAAAGCGTTTCCTTTCAGCGTTTGTTCGCCGACCGACGGACGGGCTTGTTTTCATTACCAAATCGGCCTTTGCCCGGGCGTCTGCGTCAATAAAGCGGATATGAAAGAATACCGCGAGAACGTCAAAAATCTCGTTCTTTTTTTCAAAGGAGAAAAAAAGAAATTATTCCGGCGGCTGAAAAGGGATTATCCGGAAAAAATCGCCGCTTTAAAGCAAGTGGAAGATGCCGCGCTTTTATCCGAATCAAAATCGTCCTTTTCGGGCGTCGCCGCCAAAAGGGTGGAGGGATACGACATTTCCCATTTTTTTGGCAAAGAAGCGGTGGGAGCGATGGTGGTTTTTACCGACGGCGAGAAAGATCCGTCCCAATACCGTCTTTTTAAAATCCGCGGCGGCGAATCTGTCCGTCAAAACGGCCGTAAAGGCGGAAATTACGACGACGCGGCGATGCTGCGGGAAGTTTTGGAAAGGCGGCTTAACCATCGCGAATGGCCGTTTCCCGACGTTGTTTTCGTTGACGGCGGCCTAAATCAGGTGCGAGCCGCTAAAAAAGTTCTGGCGGCCGAGCGGCGGCCCGTTCCGGTCGTCGGATTGGCGAAAAGCGGCGGTCGGAGCGCCGCCGCTTCCTCCGCCGATCGCCTCATTGTCGCCGCTTCCAAAAAATCGGCGCGAGAACTTCTTTCCGCGTCTAAAAGTTTCTTTCAGGCGGTTCGCGACGAGGCCCACCGCTTTGCCATAACTTTCAACAAAAAAAGACGAACTTTGCGGCTGTAATGATTTGGCGTTATAATCGTCTAGGAGAACAGGATTCAAACAAGGAAAGGTCGAAAGCGCGAAAGCGTTTAGGAAAAAACTGAACAAAGAAATTGTATTAACTTCAAATAAAAAAATTAAAAATAAATTATGAAAAAAATAAACAGAAAATATCTTTTGGTTTTTGGCGGCATGGCGTTGGTGCTGGCGTTTGCCGGAGCGGTTTCCGTTCGGGCCGAAGGAAATTCAACGGCCGCGACGTCTATGATCGCGCCGGATGTTAAACCGATCATCGCCGACGTTGAAGACAAGGACTTAAGGCAGGAATTGTCCATTAAAGAAAATGTCGGGAGAATAAAATGTCTGGCGCTGGGCGTTTGTCCGGCCGCGGTTTCTTCCGAAGCCACCGAGGCTCTGATAAAAGCGGCGAAAGTTACCGAAGTTGGCGCGGATTTTCTGAAGGTGTCAATTTTCGGCTACTCGTACAAGATTGACGTTTCCGCCGCCAAGTTGGTGCGCAATTACTGGGGCGTATCGGATATTGACGAATACTCCGTCGGGGATATAGTCAACGTCTTCGGTTATCTTGATGCGAGCGACAATTATCTCGTTCATGCCAAGACGGTGAGAAACGTTTCCATTCAGAAAGTTCACAACGTTTTTAAGGGCGCGATTGAAAGCATTGACGCGACGAGCTCCTCCTTCGTTA
>JACRHY010000044.1 GCA_016215765.1 Parcubacteria group bacterium | reverse complement strand
CCGCATTCTTATTAAATTCTCCGAGTATTTTGATTTCGCCATAACCAAGACATCTTAACAAAAAAACGATTCCTGTCAATTCGCCGAACCCGCCCGCGGTTGAGTCGCTGCATTCCGCCCTCCGCCGTATCTCCCGCCAAAACTGGAGCCCAAGGCCGGAATTGAACCGGCGACCTACTCCTTACCATGGAGTTGCTCTACCAGCTGAGCTACTTGGGCCTCAAAAAAAATAACGCTTTTATATTGTAAAAGAAGACGAGGGCGTAAAGCAAGCCGAAAACGAGATTATGGAAGCCAGCAGTCAGATTCGAACTGACGACCTACGGTTTACAAAACCGTTGCTCTACCACTGAGCTATGCTGGCAATTAAAATCTTGGTGCGGCGGGCAGGATTCGCCTACAAGTAATCCGCCTAACGGCGGATTCTCGCAGGCCGCCCCTCGCGATTGCGCCTGTCGGCGCAATATCGCTGCGGTCTTCGAATCCGCGCGCGAGCAAAGCAATTTGCTCGCTCCACCGCGCTCGCTCACTTCGTTCGCTGTGCGGCGGGCAGGATTCGAACCTGCGTAGCCACAAGGGCGACAGATTTACAGTCTGTTGCGATTGACCGCTCCGCCACCGCCGCATTTTATCGCGCGCTTCCGCCATCCGTAAATTTGCGCCGTCATCTTGGCGCTTCGTCGTCGCGTTCCGATTGGACGCTTTTTGTTTCGCCCTCCGTTTCTCCATCCGGCGATTCCGTCATTTCTTTGAAAGTCGGCCGGGAAAAACCGGATCCCGTCTTTTCTTTTATTCTGCCGATATGCTTGTTCAAGGCGTTATCAAAGCGCATGATGGTTACTTTCAGCCGCCGTAAAATTTTTTCAACGGACGCGCTGATAATAACATCCGCTTTTTCCAGAGGCAAGGACGCCAACCAGCGATCAACGGCGTTTTTTGACTCACCTTCCGTTTCATTGACCCGCGGAACCGCCCGCGAAATCACGTAAATAATCGCGGCGATACCGGTCAGAAAAGCGAACTGCAAAATAAAATCGCGCATAAGTCCTCTAAAGTTCGTAACGGCAAAATCTTCCCACTTTTATGTTTTCTCCTATCTTCGCGATTGCCCTGCTTATAAGATCGCCGATCGTCAGCGACTCGTCGCGGATATACGGCTGAGCAAGAAGCGCCTCCGCGCTTTCGGGATTCATCGCGGCTATCTGCATCGCCAATTGTCTGGCTAAATTTTTAAAATCATCAACGCGCGCGACGAAATCCGTCTCACAGCGCAACTCAAGCATAACGCCGACGCGCTCGTTGTGAATGTACGACTCTATCACGCCGGCGTTGGTGCCGCGCTCTCCTTTCTTGACCGCTTTAAGCAGGCCCTTTTCGTGGATAACGGCAATCGCTTTTTCAAAATCGCCCTTCGCTTCTTCAATCGCCTTCTTGCAATCCATTACTCCGGCGCCGGTCGCTTCTCTTAATTTTTGAATGTCACTCGCTGTCATTGATTGATAATCGTTAACCGTTTTGTCCGCTTAACCGTTGACCGCCGGCCGAACGGCGACGGATTGTTCCGCCGCGCCGGCCGTTTGCCCCGCTGAAGCGGCGGCTTCTTTTTTTCCTTCCTCAATCGCGCTTTCTAAATTGCGCAAAAACCACGAAATGCCGGAACGCGAAACGTCATTGCCCGGCACCGGATATTCAACCGATTCCGGATTAACATCGCTGTTAACGACGGCGATGACGGGAATTTTCAAACGCTTCGCCTCTCTCAACGCCGTGGAATGTTTGACGACGTTAACAATCACAACCATGTCAGGAATTTTCGCCATCGTTTCCAGTCCGGTAAAAATCAGGGACAGCTTGTCCAACTCGCGGCTTAAAACGACGCGTTCTTTTTTGGTGTATTTTTCCAACTGGCCGGATTCTTTGTCAATTCTCAACTTTTTCATGTAATCAATGCGCTTGGAAAGAGTTTTGAAATTTGTCATAGTGCCGCCCAGCCAGCGATTAACGACGCGGGGAAAACCGAATTTTTTGGCCAGCTCCTCAACCGCCTCCTTCGCTTCGGCCTGCGTCGCCACGAACAAAATCGTCGCTCCCGCCTTTATTTTGTTTTTCACCGCTTCCTTCGCTTTTTCCATCGCTTCAAGAGTGGCGTTTAAATCAAAAAACTCAATGCCGTTGCGGGTCGCAAAAATAAACGGCCTCATCCGCGGATGTGTTTTTGATTTTTTGTGACCGTACAAAACGCCCGCTGAAATCATTTCTTTGAGAATTTCAACCGTTTTGGGATCGGCCGCTTCAACGTTCAGCGATTCGTCGCTGACTTGCGTAATATCTTTCGTTATATCATTTGGCATATCAAGAGAGTATATAAGACAAAAAAAAATCTGTAAAGACCCAAAAATATCCGTGCTCTATTTCCGGAAAAAATAAATTTCCAATCCCAGAAGAATCAGCCAGCCGAAAAGAAGCACGTACCAGCCGAAAAGCTCAATAATGCGCCCGCGGCGTTCCCAAGAAATGGTGAAATTCTCGGAAGCGATTTTATAAACGCTTTCAACGGCGTCCAGCTTGTCTTTAATCGCCCGCCGCCACTCCTCCATTTTAAATTTCTTCGCCGTCAAATCGTAAAGCCGCGCCGAATACCAATCGCCGATCAGTTTTATTTCCCGTTCCAGCGCCTGAAATTCGTAGACCGATCTGGCGCGGACAAGCATCGTGTCTTTTAACGCCTGGCTGATTTCGGACGATCTGAATAAAAAACGAGGTTTGACCGGCGACGCCTGACGGATCAACCTGACAACCCGTTTAAGGCGTTCGTCAAGCTGGCCGTCCAAAACGCGATAACGCAAAAGTTGCGCGTTGGCAAGCTGGAAAAGTTCAATAATCGGTTCAAAGTCGCCTTCCGGATCAAAAACAAACGCCCCGTCCCAATCAACGATAACCGAATCGTTTTTGCCGTATTTCAACTGCGCCGAAAGAGTATAAGCGACTTCGTCCGGATCAAGCCCCCCCTTTTCCGACTTCAACAGGCCGGCAATTCTCTCCCGATGCTTTAAAAATTGATCCGCGTCGCCACGATAATCGTAAACGACAAAAATAGAATATTCCTCGCTGAATTCTTCAACGTTTTTGCCGCCGGATTCCCTAAGAAGATCGCGGCAACGGTCAATCGCCTTTTCTTTAAGATCAAACGTTTCTTCGCCGAAGATGTCCTCCAGATCAAAACTCGCCTCGGCGAGAAGAACGTCCGGCTGGTAAATTTTCAGCGACAGTTCGCCTTGGCGGTTTTGAATTGAAATTTTTTCCCGATTCAAAATAAACTGCCGGGGAACGGTTGTCTCAAAATAATGAGGAGCGCTCTGGGCCGGCGCGATCTGCTCCGCCGCTTCTATTTTTCCTCTTTGAATCCGCGTCGCTTCGCTTATCACGAAAGAAATCAGCTTGGCTTTCATAGGAATTATTATTGATAGTGGTTGTTGACGTCAACAATTTCAATGATGTCTTTTTGTTTAAAAATGAAAATTGCCCGATATTTTCAGTCAATTCTGAAACTCCAAATTCGCATTTTCTTAGGTTCAAAAAGTTCGGTTTCTAAACCTGGATGAAACGGATTTTGTACAAAAATACTCTTTTGCTTTTCAAATTTCTTCTCTAAACTTCTTTCCTTGAGATAATTCCGAATCTCCGAATGGAGGGGAAGAATTCTCATGTCTTGAAATAAGAAGAACGCCCCAATCCTCTTTCCAAGCTTTTGGTAAATTTTTGATTATACTTTCGCGTCGCCTTGAATGCCCCGATGATTTCTTTAATATTCCGAGTAGGCGGGGACGCAAAAATATTCTCGCTCATTATTTGGCGAAGATATTCATAGCGAAGTTTCTTCTCAAGTAATTCTTGATATTCTTTTTTAGGGATAGTAATAGTAACCATATAATTTATTCTACCGCGCCTAAAAATCAGAAGTCAACCTTCTTGACGATAAACGGCCCTAAGCGTCCCCTTATCTAATTCCAAATGATTAGGAATGGTTAGTGTTTGCCTTGTTCCGTCTTTTTGAATTCGCGCCAATTAAATATGACTGCCTTTCTGAGCAGCCACGTTAAAACCAAAAAACAAAAATATTTTTATTACTTCCTCGCCGGAAAGAATTTTTAACTTGGGCATAGAATTCTCTACTGGGCATAAACTTGAGCATCAAGCTCTAAATTAGCCATCACGGAAGGTTGGGGGGCCAAATCAAAATCGGCTAAATTTTCACCCTCTAATTGAAGAGAGATGGCCTCTTTGAGATTAGCCGCCAATTCATCAAGGGTTCTTCCTTGAGTAACCACCGGCAAATCAAGACACTCGGCCACATAATATTGCTCGTCTTTATAAATATGAACTTGAATAATCTTTTTCATATCCATACTTTATCACAATCCCCAAAGAAAAGCAAAAATTGCGCCAAGACCGGTCAAGCCAGTAAAGAACGCGGGAAAAGAAAAGGCGTCGTTTTTGATTTTATCCGTCTCGTTACTCTGTTATACTTAAGTATAACAGAGTTGGAGAAGGGGCGGGGCGCCGTTTCGGTCTCACTGACCGCCACCGAAACGATCCGCCCGCTTTTTTCAAAAGCCAAATCGGCCTCTTCCGCCGCTTTCACTTTTCCCGTGGCGCTTGCCTCCCGAACGATTCTTCCCTTTTGCGCCGCGACAATTCCAAACGTCGGCTTTTTTTCCGCGAAGAAATAAAAATAACCGCCGATAACGCCGGCAATAATCAAAGCGACCGCCGCGACGATCGCGACGTTTGTTAATCCGGAAAAAGAAGATAGTCGCGTTCTATATCTATTCTATATCTCTGTAATCTATAGTATCACAAATTCAATTTTTGAGCTTTAATGAAAAGAAAAAGCGGGATTTCTTTTCTGGCGCGATTTTCGGCCGCGGCGCGCGGACCCGGCTCGCTCTTCCTGTTGGAAACCCACTCTTCCAGACCGCCGACGCAAAAACCGGCTCCGCGGAGCGCTTTGAAATAAAACTGGAGCGGCCGATGGAAAGACAGAGAGTGTTCCTCCGGCCGGTCTCCCGGACTCATTTGAATTTTCACTTTGGATTCGGAAAGATAGCGATTGATCCGCCGATATTGAATTTTGTTTTTATCGTCAAATCCCCACTCGCTTTCTTTCGGAACCCGAAAAGCCGGATGATTCGTCACCAAAAACAATTCTCCCGCCGGCTTCAGAATCCGTCCGCATTCGGCGAAAACGCTTCTCGGATTTTCAATGTTCTGAATCGCCAGAACAATCGTTATTTTATCAACGCTCCCGTTTTTAAGAAATTTCAGGTCGTCGGCGGGCGCGATTTCGTATCTGATTTCCCGCGGAGAATTTTTTCGGGCGATTTTGATAAGCTCTTCCGAAACGTCGGCGCCGGCGACCTGCGCGCCTTTTTTGAAAAATTCGCGGGTGAAAAATCCCTGGCCGCAGGCCAGATCCAAAATCATCTCGCCCTTTTTGACATTTAAAATCCGCAGTAAATTCGGCAAAATCACCTCTTTTTGGTAGCCGCCCCTCTCTTCAATCATCCGGTGATACCAGCCGGCGAATTTTCCCCACGATGTTTTTTCATTCTTTGTATTCATAAAATTAGTATCGTCAATAAAACCACGTCTTGGTCAAATGGTACGGCGATTTCATTTTAATTCGCTGGCTTTTGTCCCAAAGAATCCAGTCAACTTGGAACGGATAAAGCCGCTTTCCTCTTTGAGCCAGTTCTTTTCGCAGTAATTCAACGGCGGCAACGGTGGCGGCGCGAATTTCAATCTCCTCTTCCGAACCGGCCGGAATAATCGTCCTTCTTTCAATTTTATTTTTCAATTTTTCCGAATATTCCAGAATGCCCCAAAAATAAAGGATCTGCGGCAGTTTGTAATCGGCAAAGGCGGTCAAATAATCCAGATCTTGAAAATGCCCGATGCCCCGGCCGCCGAAAGCTCCCCAAATGTCAGCCGCCGTAATCTGCGCCCGTTTCCACAAATAAACCTTCTTGCCGCGATAGCGGACAACATCGTTGAAAGAAAATAATTCGCCGGCGATTTTCGGAACCAAAACGGAAAGCCGGCCGCCGACGGAAAGAATGAATTTTTCAACGCCGCCGTATTTTTTCAGCAAAATGCGGCTGACGGCCCTGGCTATCCGCCAACGCTCCCGCAGAAATAAAAGTCCCTTTCCGCCGCCCAAAATCGCCTTAAATTCCTTAAAAGAAATTTCGGGGAAATAATCAATGCTCCCCTTTTCCGGATTTTCTTCAAAGAATTTTTTCAGCGCCAGCGAAAGAGCGAAGTAGCCGTTATACGTCCGGCCGCGATAGATAAACAGCCACCTTTCTTTTTTTGACCAAAAACAAAAATTCAAGGAGTCCAAAAGAATCAGATAATCCAGAAGCGCTTTCTTGTTCTTTGTTTCAAGATGCATCTTTTTCGGCCACGGCGGAACGCGCAAATCGCCCGCCGCCCATTTTGCCGCCAACGCGTTTATTTTTTCACGGTTAATTTTGGCGTTTTTCGCTTGCCGCGCGACCCAAAAAGCCGTTTTACGAACAGGATTCCCCATACGCGAAATTTTAACAAATTAGCCGCGCAAACAAAAACCGCCCCGATTTAGAGGGCGGTTTTTCGGTCAAGAAACCGTTATTGCGCCGTCGGAGCGGTCGTCGCCGAGCCGGACGCCGTTCCCATTTTCTTCTGAATTTCCAGAATCATTCGGTTCAGTTCTTCAATCCTTTTCAGAATTCCGTCTTTTTCTCCCGGTTTTTCCAGTGTTTCAATTTTCTTTTCCAGCTGTTTCTCCAGCTTTTTTTCTTTTTTCTCAATCTGATCCTCGTGCTTTTTTTCAAACTTCTTCAGCAATCCGTTTTCCTTTTGGAAAAACGGCCGCGGATCGAATGCGCCGGCGACAACGATAAGGCGCGCTTGAATTTTAGACAGCGCCTTATCCCATAATCCCCTGACGATCACCTTCATTCCAACCTGAAGATCGGCGAAGGATCCGATTCTTTCCGGCATCGCCGGGCAGGGCGCTTTGACGCAGACAATCGGCATTCCGCCGACGGTTATCTTCGTGTCGGAAGAGACGACGACCGTTTGCCTGCCGCGTTCTTCCGTCTGAATAACGAAGGTGGAGCTCGT
>JACRHY010000043.1 GCA_016215765.1 Parcubacteria group bacterium | reverse complement strand
TAAAATAAAAGCAACAAGCCAAAAACTTGTCTACTAACTGACGGCCGTCAGTTAGTAGACAAGTGAATAATTCTTAGAAATTTGGAGTGGTCCGGCGCTAACCCTGCCTGCCGCGACATTGGATTCCGCGGCGCAGGCAGGCCTAGATCTCCCGCCAGGTCGAGCTCGCCGCGTTGTGGAGGATCACCTTCACGGTGCGATCGATCACCTTGCCGGAGGTGGCGCCGGTACCGCGCACGGTTACATAATAATTGTTCGACGGTGCGGTAACGGCGGCGCAGACATTAAGTGTAGCGCCGGAAGCATACTGCGCGGAGGTAAGTGATGTGCGGGAAAAATTCGACGTTGGCGAATAGCTCGCGAGTCCGCCCCAGTCGTTTACGGAAAGATTTACCGTGTCGCTAAAGCCAGCGAGCGGCTCGATCACGACGATCGTGGTGTTGGTCGAACAGGTGGTGCCAGATTGTTTCGTGATCGAGAGGTTGAGATCATTGGAAGAAGAAAGGTTGTATGAAGATCCGGTCGGATTTGGGCAGGTACCGCCGTAGTTGGAGCAGGTGGAGACGCCGGCGGCCTCGCAGGTGTTGGGCGTTCCCGAGACCATCACGCAGGCGCCCTGGGAGCAGACGCCGTAATAAGAAGCGGGGTAGCCGGAACCGCCGCAATTCAGATCGGTGGAGCATTCATTCGTCCCGGCGCCATTCACCACAACGCAAGCGTTGTTCGCGCAGACCGAGTGCCATCCTGATCCGTCGCCGCCTCCCCCACCCGAGCCGCCGCAGGACGTGGCGGAGGTGCAGTTCGTGGAGCAAAGATTGGTATAAGTCTGACCCTCGATGCCGGTCTGCAATTTACAAGATGTCCTGGAGCAAGTACCGTAAACCGGAAGCACATGCACAACGACGCTCGAGTTCGCCGTGCCGCCAGTGCCGGTACAGGAGATGGAGTAAGTTTGTGTGGCGTAAAGATTACCAGTCGAGACGCCGGTCGAGTTGCTTGTCGCGCTACCGGTATCAAACCCCGTACCCGTGCAGGAAGTGGTGTTCGTGGAGGTCCAAGTAAGATTGGCGGCGGTGTTGTAGGTGGCATAAATCGAAGTGGCGGTGGGCGTCGGGTTGAGGTCGCTACTGGCATAAAGCGTGGCGGTGGGAGCGTCCGCGACGCAGGTCGTGCCGCTCAAATAATAACCGGAGTTGCAGGTGATGATGCAGCCCGGTGCCGCGCCGACTGAACCATGATCAACCGAGGATGGATTGCAGTTTATGTCGGTTACGGTATATGAATAAGTACCGGTGCTGGTAAAGTTGCCGCTCACATCAGCACCGTAAAGATATACAGAATGGGGCCCGACATCCGTAAAACTGCCGGAGGACGGTACTTGCGCGGTGCCACTGCACGATGAGGGGTAGCTAGCCGCTCCATCAAGATATATTATACAACTGCTTAAACCACTCCCCGCGTCTTGCCAGGAGACGGCGTAGGAAATGCTGGTGGCGGAGCCGCCATTCGCGACGGCAGTGCCATTGCCATCTTTAGCGGTGACGGACATCGTCGGGGCGGTAGTGTCCAAAGTAATTGAATCGCTGTAAACCGATGAGTAAATACCCGTGTTATATTGGAATCTCACATAAACCGTCTTGGTACCGTCTCCCGATGACAATGTCCAAGCTTGCGACGCACTGTAATTATAAGATTGGATGGCCGACCACGATGATGGTAAATTATCATTGCTGAATTGCATTTTCGAGCAATCGGAAGAACTAGTACACGAAAGCGAGAGCGTGACCGAAGTACCGTTCGCGTATGTTGCTCCGGAGGCGGAATCAATGCCAATGCCGCCGCCAGGTTTGACTCTGACGGTTACGCTAGCCGAGGCGCTATTATTACTAGAGTCCGCGCATTTTATTCCATAGTCGGCATCCGTTAAATTGCTTACTGTTTGAATTTGATTACCACCCTTTGTCGCCTTATAACCAGACCAATTATTCGTTGTGGCCCAGCAGGAGACGGCATCATCGCTTGTCCAACTAAGTGTTGACGACCCCCCGTAATCAATCGGGTTGGGCGAAGCGGTGAGCGTCACCTTCGGCGGCGTGGTGTCTATCGTAATCGTCTTACTGCCGCTTGAAGACCAGTTGCCTGCACTGTCCCTTTCCTGAACATAGAGAGTGTGGTTGCCAGAGGATAATGCCGAGGTGGGAGTATATGACAAAGAAGTGGTCTCTGTTGCTCCTGTGGTAAGAGTACTATTGTCTAATTTGTAGCGGTAAGTTCCATTGCCGCCGCCGCCGCTCGTCCAGCTCCAAGTGGGAGTAGTGTCGTTGGTGGGGGTCGTGCCGGTAATGTTGGGAGCGGTGGGAGCGGTGGTGTCTACGGTGTAAGAATAAACTCCAGTGTATGCTTCATTGTTGGCATTATCTACGCCATAAAGATATATATAATAAGTGCCGGTCGTCGTAAAACTGCCGGAGTATGTTTTTTGTCCGGTGCCGCTACAGGTCTGATAAGACGCAGTGTCAGTGTTTGTTCTATACACTACCGCACAAGTTTTTAGTCCGCTTCCCGAATCTTGCCAATATGCGGTGTAAGAAATACTGGTGCCGGTGGTACCGCTCGCGGGGGTGACGGACATTGTGGGGGCGGTGGTGTCGTTACTTTGAAAATAACTTCTGGCAACATTGTAAGTACCGCCCGTTAGAGACTGATAAAAAACTTTTAGCGTTCCGCCATTTGATGTTGCCGCACTGCCATCCTTCGCGTTCAGCGTGCCGCCGGATAAGTTAACATAGTTGCCATTCAACACTATCCCGCCGCCGCCGCCAACTCCGCCACTCCCGCCAGTGCCGCCGGGAACGGCATAAAGTCCGCACTTTGCCGCGCCATAACAACCCGCGGTGGATTTAGTAGTCTGCTTATAATAAAAAGTCCAAAAGGAGCAGTTGTTATTCCCTTGAGTCCCGCCGCTTCTACTACCAGCTGTAGCGGCACCGCCGCCATTCCCGCCGTCATTATTGGCATCAGTCGGATAACTTGAACTATCCCACCATCGCCCGGCGCCGTATGAATATAAGTTTGTATACCCATTGGTAAAATTACAATTCGATCCACCGGCAGAACCATCCCCGGCGCTGGAGCCACCATTAGCCGCTACCTTGCCGTTCACGGTCAGAGTTCCCGATGCCGTAAGCACGATCGCGCCGCCGCCGCGCCCGCCGGCACCACCGCCGCCGCCGCCACCACCACCCATGCGCGCATAGGTGTCGTTATTATAATCCAAACCGTTGCCAGCCGATCCGGCAGACCCGTTCATCCCTCCCGTTTCAGTATTATAATACGCATAGCCATACCCGCCGCCGCCGGCGCCGCCATTACCACCATATATATAATATCCATTAAATAAACCCGAAGTATTATAATAAGCTGAAGAACCGTTAGAACCGCCGTATGCTCCGGCACCACCGGCGCCAGCGGCAGAGGTCTTTTTTCCGTCATCGCTTGTATTATTCGCTTTCCAGGCGGTATTTCCCGCCGCGCCACCACCACCACCACCACCACCATAACCCGCGCCAGTAGCGTTAAGCGTACCAGATATCGTTATGGTAGTGGCGCTCACTTCTAATTTGCCGTAGTTTGTGCCGTTATAGGGCTGAACATAAACGGTACTGCCGGAAGAAACGGTAAAAGTTCCGATGTTCGTATGAACACCGGCGATATAAGTACCATTGCTTGGCGTCCAGTTGGCGCCTCCATGGTCGCCACCGCCCAGATCGGTCCAGGCGTTCGCCTGTCCGGCCAAAGAGAAAAAAGCGAAAAGTAAAAATATCGTACCGGCCGTCCAATTAATAGTTTTATTCTTGAGGCGAGTTCTAATCATTGATTTTTAATGACCGCAACGGCGACGGCTTCATTGTTCTTATCCGCGTAAACCAAAACCGTATCGTTTAGGTGAATTTCGGAAAATTGAATTTTATTTTTGGCCGTTTTGATATGAATATCTGCTGGTGGCGACACACTTTCCAATACCGAATCTTTGGTAATCTTTATTTCGCGCTCTTCTGCGCGAAGATCGGAAGGCATGACAACCAATGACATGGCGGCGGCATTCACGCCAGTAACCAAACCCCTGAATGTCGAGAGTTCTCCGGAGACGACGCGGCGCTCGAGCCCCTGCTCAAAAGCATCCGGCTCCGGCAAGGGAACGGCTAGCGCCTTTTTCTGCGCTTCATTTGCCGCCAGCGCCTCGGCTACTCCCGCGGCGATGTATTCGGTTCCGGCCGCGGACGCCGCAATCGGCCGGCTCAAAAGATCAATGATGACCGCCGTGGAATCGGCACGCAGGGCGGCAATAATACTATCCCCCGCCTGCAGGTCGGCGAGCGGGATCACGGTTTCTTTGGCCGGAATAAGTCCGGCGCTGTCGGGTACGCCGTTCACATCCATTTCTATTTTGCGAATTAGCGTCGAGTCGGTGATCAGAACCTTTTTTTCTTCCGCGGCCGCGTTCGCATTCATCACTTGGATCGTTAGAAAATCGGCGCCAACGGCGGTGATCTTGCCCGCGAGCATCGCGGCCTCGCCGGAGACAATGAATTTCAACGCCTCGGCTCTAACGGTCTCCGCGGTTTTCGCGGGAGCGGCCGTTTTGATCCGCAAAAGATTATAATACTGTCCGAGATAAACCAGGGCGCCAATGACCGCTAAACTTAGCAGAGCGATCGCAAGTTCTTTTTTTGTTGATATATTCATATTTTTAATTTTAACAAATAATACCAACCATAAATAGTAATAGTGTGTAACATCCCAATTTAGGAATTTAGTTCCCAAATTGGGAGGTTACTCCTCCAACTCGGGCTTATCTAGCAATTTCGGTTCGATGCCGATGCCCTCGCCCGAGATCCGCAGAATGTCCTTGTCCACTTTTTTTAATTCTTTGCCCGAGGCGTTGTAGTGGTTCACGACGGTCGCGAGCGAATTGCCGAGCTTGCCGTGATACTCGTCGTAGGCCTGTAAATGCTTGCCGAGCTCGCCGACGCGCTTGATTATATCCTGCGCCTGCTCCTCGATCTGGAGGGCCTTGAGGCCCTGAAGAACGGTCTGGAGATAAGCCAGAAAAGAAGTTGGTGATACTATTATAACATGATACTTGGAGGCGGCGCGGTGGATAAGATTTTCCGTTTCTTCTTTTACGGCACCGACTTTATTTATCAAGAGATCATAATAGATCGCCTCATGCGGAATGAACATAAAAGCGAAGTCCATCGTCCCCTTCGCCGGCTGGATGTATTTGGAAGTTTCCGTAATACGATTTTTGAGATCGCTCACAAAAAGTTTTTCCAGACGCTCGCGCTCCGTTTCGTCGCGCTCCTCGGCGAGACGGTTATAATTTTCAAGCGAGAATTTGGAATCTACCGGGATGATCTTGTCCTTCACAAAGACGACCGCGTCGGGGATCAGATCCGCTCCGTCGTCGGTCTTGCCTAATTTATATTGCATCTCATAAGAACCCGGCGGCAGGACGTTTTTCAGCACGGTCTCCAAATAATATTCGCCGAGGATGCCGCGCTGTTTCGGATTCTTTAATACATCTTGGAGCGATTGCAGCTGATCGGCAAAACCCACGACCTGCCGATTCGTCTCATCGAGCTTCGCCAGGCGGTCGGTCACGTCGCGGATGATCGTCGCCGACTGGCCGAACTGCGTCTGCATCGCGCGGTTGGACTCGCCGAGCTTCGTATCGAGCGTGCGCGCGATCTCGCTCACCTGATTTTGAAGCATCAAAAAGGCGCGGTCGTCCCCCTCCGCCGGCGCCACCTTTGCGCCGAGCAACCGCCGTAAAATAAAATAATTTACTGCGAGCGCCGCGACTATCCCGATGACGATAATTATTGTAGTGGTCATAATTCGATTATACCATCATCTTCTTCTTTTCGCTTCGCCAGATAAAAAAGTATTTCGCCAATTCGATCGCCGCCAAATCTAGAAAACCCATCGCAACCAAGATCGATACTTCGAGAAGCGT
>JACRHY010000045.1 GCA_016215765.1 Parcubacteria group bacterium | reverse complement strand
TCTTTGATGGCGGCAAACGACAGCGCCAGTTTGAGCATTGAACAGATGGCGCGGGAAATCCGCACCGGTTATAATTTTTGTATCGGCGGGCTAACCTGCTCCGCCGGCGAGCTGACTTTTGTTAATGCCAATAATTACATCGTCACTTACAGATGGAACGCGGCGGATTCGGCGATTGAAAAAGGGCTGGAAAACGCCAATTTTCGGAAATTCACCGCCGATAACGTCAAGGTCGTTAATTTGCGCTTTATCGTTTCCGGCAACCAGCCGGGCGACGGCGCGCCGCCGCGGATTACCGTTATAATCGGCGTCGGAGCGAAAGGGCAGGGGGTTGAAAATGTCGTCGTTAACGTTCAGACGACCGTAAGCGCGCGGCTTTTAGACACCTGACTTATATGAAAAAAACAAAAAAAAATGAAGGGCAGGTAATGCTGCTGTCCGTGCTGGTGTTAAGCGGGGCGATTTTGAGCATTTCGGCGATCGCCGGTCTTTTGACCCTTTACCAAATCCGGCAGGCCAATGACATCGGCAATTCCACCAAATCAATTTTCGCCGCCGACAGCGGAATTGAATTGGAACTGTATAAATTTTTCAAAAATCCGGCTTATATCGCCCAGCCGATGACCAACGGAACAAGTTTTGAAACCTTCGCCAACGGAACGACGTCCATCCGATCCATCGGCTATTCTTTAAAAACGTCGCGCGCTTTTGAATTGTTCTGGGCGAGCGCCACCGCTACCTTGCCGTAACTTCCGCAATCCGAAGATTCTTCGCAAACGGGGCGCCTTAACTTTTAGGTTTTATGATTGATAAAGAAAACGCCGGCAAGCGCGTTGAGCGTTTAAAAAAAACGATTGACCGCTACCGCTACGCCTATCACGTTCTTGATAAATCGCTTATTTCCGACGCCGCGCTGGACTCCCTGAAAAAGGAGCTTTTTGACCTTGAACAAAAATATCCGGAATTGATTACGCCGGATTCGCCGACGCAAAGAGTGGCCGGCAAGCCGCTGGCGGCCTTTCAAAAAGTTTCGCACGAGACGCCGATGCTTTCTTTTAACGACGCTTTTTTGGAGGAGGATATGCGCGACTGGCTGGAGCGCATTGAAAATTATCTTAGGACAAAACTACAAACTATAAACTACAAACCACAAACTAATTTATTCTATTGCGAACTGAAAATAGACGGATTGGCCATCGAGCTGGTTTATGAAAACGGCATTCTGGTTCGGGGTTCAACGAGGGGGGACGGCCGAATAGGCGAGGACGTGACGCAGAATCTTAAAACCATTGAGGCGATTCCGCTCAAGCTTGACTCCGGGAAATTCAAAATTCCGCGCAAATTGACGGCGCGGGGAGAAATTTTTTTAAGCAAGAAAGAATTTGAAAGAATAAACCGCGAGCAGGAAAAGAAAGGAGAGAAGGTCTACGCCAATCCGCGCAACATCGCCGCCGGCTCCATTCGCCAGCTTGATCCGCAAATCGTCGCTGATCGCCGGCTGGACAGCTTCGCTTACGACATCGTCGGCGATCTCGGCCTGAAGCGCCACGACGAAGAGCATAAAATTCTGAAAACGCTCGGATTTAAGACCAATCCTCACAATAAAACGGCGCGGTCGCTGGAAGAGGTCTTTGCTTTTCGCGACTACTGGGAAAAGCATCGCGATAAATTGCCTTACGAAATAGACGGCGTTGTCGTCATCGTCAATGAGAACGAAATTTTTGAAAAAGCGGGCGTCGTCGGCAAGGCGCCGCGGGCGGCCATCGCGTATAAATTTTCTCCGCGCGAAACGACAACCGTCGTTGAAGATATTAAGATTCAGGTCGGCCGGACGGGCGTTTTGACTCCGGTGGCGATTTTGAAACCGGCGGAAGTCGGCGGCGTAACGATAAGCCGCGCCACTCTTCACAATGAAGATGAAATCAAACGTCTGGAAATAAAAATCGGCGATACGGTTGTCGTCAGCCGCGCCGGCGACGTTATTCCGCGAGTGGAGCGGGTAATCAAAGAAATGCGTTCCGGAAAGGAGCGGATTTTTAAAATGCCCGTTCGCTGTCCGGTTGACGGCTCCGCGGTCGTTAAGGAAGGCGCGCTTTCCCGCTGTTTCAGCAAGATATGCGGCGCGCGGCACAAAAGGGCTTTTTATCACTTCGTTTCCCGCGGCGCTTTTGACATCCGCGGGTTGGGGCCGAAAATCATTGATCGCTTTATTGACGAAGGATTTTTAGGCGATCCGGCCGATATTTTCACGCTTCAAAAGGGGGACATTGAGACGCTTCCGCGTTTCGGGGAAAAATCGGCGGCGAACATCATTCGCGAAATCGGCGAGAAAAAAGGCGTCGTTCTTTCCCGGCTGATTTACGCTCTCGGCATTTTTCATATCGGCGAAGAAACGGCTCGGCTTTTGGCGCGCGCGGCGGACGGCGCCATCGGCGGCGGCAAACCGACGATTGCCAAATTCTCCGCCGCGCTTTCGGGGTTTTCTCGCGACGATCTTCGGAAAATTCCCGACATCGGGCCGAAAGTCGCCGAAAGCGTTTACGGCTGGTTCCGCGACGGGAAAAATTTAAAACTGCTGGAAAAACTGGAGAAGGCGGGGGTCTGGATACGGGAAGAGGCGCGGCAGCCGGCCGGTGGCAAATTGGCGGGGAAAACATTCGTTTTAACCGGCGTTCTGAAATCAATGAGCCGCGAAGAGGCGAAAGAAAAAATCCGCGCTCTCGGCGGCGGTGTTTCTGAATCGGTCAGCAAAAAAACCGACTTCGTCGTTGCCGGCTCCGAAGCCGGTTCCAAGTACGGCAAAGCGAAACGATTGAGCGTCAAAATAATCAACGAGAAGGATTTTTTGGAGATTTTGAAATAGGAGAGAGTATCCGCGGCGCCTTCAATTTCTTTATTCGCGAGTCGCGAGCAGTCGCTCCGCGAATGGTATGAAATAAGATTTGAGATGGGCGGGGGAAACTGCGCGCGAAGAATTGTCGGCAGTGATGGAATGCACTGCCTTGGCCAGCGCTTCAAGTTCTTGCGCGCGCGTTTGCATATCGGGCAAGCGCGCGATTTCATTTAAAATTTTTTCCGCGCGCAAAAGGGCCGCATTTGCAGAATCTTTGTCGCCGCGTTCTTGCGCCCCGATAATTCGAGACACCTCGGCGCCCAAGTTTGCCATAAGAAATAATGAGGTGCGCGCGGCGTTCATAAAATTTTTGAGTCAATAATGCGTTTCATTTTTTCACGGATTTCCGGGTCGCAAACTTCCATATTCATAATCTCCATTATCCGCCAGATCCTCGTTGTTTACAACTATTCTCGGGGCTTTTTTGTTAACAAAAAGTTATCCACAGAGGGGAGTTTAGAATTTCTCCGTCCGCCTCCGCCAGTCGGCGGATGACGGAGAAGACGCAAATCTGTCGGGTGGCGCCTATTTCCCGCCTTTATTTGTCGGTTTTTTCGTGTTACGCTTCAGGTGATGAAAAAGCTGATTACCAAAGAAATTTTGGAAAAAACGGCCGAATTGGCGCGTTTTGACTTGGAAAAAGAAGAAGAAGAAAAACTGCTTGTCGACTTGGAAAAAATTCTCGGGCATTTTGAAGAATTGAAAGGGCTTGATTCCGAGAATGTTGAGCCGATGGCAGGCCATGCCTACCGGCAGGCCCCGCATAATGCGGGGCAGGCGGGCGGGACGGAAGAAAAAAATGTTTTTCGGAACGATGAGTCCGCCCGGAGAAGCGAGCGCGAAAGGCAAAATATCGCCGCCGCGTTTCCCGAAAACAGGGAAAACTTCCTGAAAGTCCCTCCGGTTTTTGAATAGCGCGCTTTCATACGCAACACATGCATTTACACGATTTAAGCGTCAAGAAAATTCGGCAGGGGCTGATGGAAAAGAAATTCTCCGCTTTTGAAATCGCGCGGGCGTTTTTGGATTATGCCGAAGAAAAAAACAAGGACATCGGCGCTTATTTGCGGCTGACGGAAAATCTCGCTCTTGAAGAAGCCAATCGCGTTGACATCGCTTTGGCTGAGGGGAAAAACCCGGGAGCGCTGGCCGGCGTCCCCTTGGCCGTTAAAGATAATATTTTGATTGAAGGCGAGTTGGCGACGGCCGCTTCCAAAATTTTGGAAAACTATCGCGCGGCTTACGACGCGACGGTCGTCAAAAAGCTAAAAGCGACGGGAGCCGCGTTGCTTGGCAAGACAAATATGGATGAATTCGCAATGGGCTCTTCCACGGAAAACTCGGCGTTTCAGTTGACGAAAAATCCCGGCGACTTGGAACGGGTTCCCGGCGGTTCTTCCGGCGGATCGGCGGCGGCGGTGGCGGCGAATATGGCGATCGGCGCGTTGGGGTCGGATACGGGCGGCTCAATCCGCCAGCCGGCCGGTTTCTGCGGCGTCGTCGGCCTCAAGCCGACTTACGGCGCCGTTTCGCGATACGGACTGATGGCGATGGCTTCCAGCTTGGATCAGATCGGCGTTTTCGCCAAAACAGTTGAAGACGCGGCGATTCTTTTCAAGGAGATTGCCGGTCACGATCCGCTTGACGCGACCGGCGTGGAAACGGAATATGGCGGCGAGCTTTTGAATCCGACTTTGGAACAGGCGAGGTCTTTGCGCGTCGGCGTTCCGAAAGAATATTTTGTGGCCGGAATGGAAAATGAAGTGGCGGCGGCGATGGATTCGGCGATCACTTCGCTCAAGTCGCTGAAACTGGAATTCAAAGAGATTTCCCTGCCGCATACCAAATACGCGCTTTCCTGTTATTACATAATTATGCCGGCGGAAGTGAGCGCCAATCTGGCCCGCTTTGACGGAATTCGCTACGGAGAGGTCGGCGGTGTCAGCCGCGCCGGACTGAGTTTGTTTGACCTTTACAAGCAAAATCGCGGTCGCGGATTCGGAGCCGAAGCGAAGCGGAGAATTATTTTGGGAACCTTTATTTTATCGGCCGGTTATTATGACGCCTACTACGCCAAAGCGCAGAAGGTCCGGTCTTTGATCAAAAACGATTTTAACGAGGCCTTTAAAGAAGTGGACGTTATTTTGACTCCCGTATCGCCGACCGTCGCTTTTAAAATCGGCGAGAAGGTTAATGACCCGCTGGCGATGTATCTTTCCGATATTTTCACTATTCCCGTCAATCTCGCCGGACTGCCGGCCGTTTCCGTTCCCGTCCGGAAAAGCGGTCTGCCCGTCGGTTTTCAGCTTATCGGCAAGCGTTTTCGGGAAGCGGACATTCTGGCCGTCGGCCGCTTTTACGAAAAAATATTTGAAAACCGCTGATTTTCATGGAACCGTTAAATTTTGATATCCAAAGCATACTTGACGCGATTTTTTCCTTCAGGCCGTCGGCGGAAAGTTTTTTTTCCGATTATCTGGCGTGGCTTCAGCTTGCCTCCGTGATTATTTCCGCGCTGTTTTTCGGCGGCATTATCTACGCTGTCGTCAAAATGCATCTTGTTGAAACAAGAGTTGAGAGGTTTATAGACGTTTTGGGGGTGAGCGACGTCGCGAAAAGACGATCCGTTAAGGCCTGGCAGCAAATTCAAAAACGCCTCCGGGCGGGAGATGAAGCCAATTTGAAATTGGCGATTATTGAGGCGGACAAAATTCTTGATGAAATAATCAAGCTCAGCGGTTATCGGGGAGAAACGATGAGCGATCGGCTGAAACAATTAACCCCGGCCCAGCTTTCCAATCTTGACGGAATCTGGCATGTCCACAAAATTCGCAATCGCATCGTTCACGAACCGGAGTATTACATCGCCGCCGCGGAGGCGGAAAAAACGATCTCCGTTTATGCCCGGGCTTTTCGGGAATTCGGATTGATAGAAACGACGGAAGAAGCGTAAACCCCGCATTTTGCGGGGTAAAGGGCGCAGCCGACCGGATTCGAACCGGCGATCTCCTCCGTGACAGGGAGGCGCTTTAAACCAGCTAAGCTACGGCTGCGTATCGCGGGGCGAAACGTAAATTATGATAATTTAACCGGATTTAATATTCAAGTTCTTCCGGTTTTTTTGCATACTTTGAATCATAAAAAATCCCCGCCAAAGGCAAGGCGGGGACGGCCTCTATTCGTTAACGATCCTTTTTATTCGGATAATCGGCTCTTTGATCTCCGAGAGGAGTTGGACGATGACGCCTTGCGGCGATTTGGCGTGAATGATTTTGCCGCCGCCCAGATATATCATTACGTGGCCGATGTATACCCTTTCACCGGGGAAGAGGTTGTCGTCGTAATGACCCTTGTTTCCGCGGAGGAAAAGCAGGTCGGCGGGTTTAAGTTTTATCTCGGCGAATTCACCGCCGCCGTTAATTCCGACGCCGATACCGCCGACGGCCTGCAGGATGGAAGAGCGGGGAATATCAATGCCCGCTCTTTTGTAAACGTACTGCGTGAAACTTGAACAATCAAAACCGCCCGGTTCCTTTTCGTCTTTCGTTTCCAGATAGGCGCCGTATTTGTAGGGCTTGCCGACCAATTTTTTCGCCGCGTTGACGATCTTTTTTCTTTTTTCCGCCGGTGTCATCTCGTCTCCTTTTTGTTAAAGTTCTCTAAACATCAAGACGATGTTTTGTGACGGCAGGTGGGATCGAACCACCGACCTAGGGTTTATGAGTCCCTCGCTCTACCACTGAGCTATGCCGTCCTCGCGGACGTCGGATTTAATTTCTGTTTCTTTGCTTGTTGCGGGGGCGGGAATCGCACCCGCTGCTTCAAGGTTATGAGCCTCGTGTGCAACTGTTACACTTCCCCGCGGTTTATCTGCGCCGCTTATCATTATTGCGAGCGTTTTCAATTATAGAAGCTTATTTCAATTTGTCAAAATTATATTTTGCCGTTAAAATGAATCCAATGGAAAAAACATCCGTTGAAGGCGTCAGAAAATCGTCTTTTGAAGAACTTACCGGAATAAAAGACGCGAAACATCTGGAGCGGTTCCGGGTAAAATATCTGGGACGCAACGGCGTTTTGACGGCGATTCTGCGCTCTCTCAAGGACCTGCCGCTTGCGGAAAGAAGAACGCTGGGACCGGCGGCGAACTCGCTGAGAAACGAGCTGGAGAAACGCATTAAGGAAAAGCTTTCGGAATTTTCCTCCGTTTCGGCGGGAGATTTTTTTGACGCCAGCCGGCCGGGAAAAAAAGTGAAAATCGGCCATCCTCATCCGTTGGCCGTCGTTGAGCGCGAGATGCGGGAGATATTTGAATCGCTCGGATTCGCGACTGTGGACGGTCCGGAAATAGAAACGGATTATTACAATTTTGACGCTCTCAATATCCCCCCCGATCATCCCGCCCGCGACATGTGGGACACGTTTTGGCTCAAGGAGCCGAAAAATTCAAAAGCGAAGTTTTTGCTTCGCACTCACACTTCGCCGATGCAGGTGCGTTTTATGGAAAGCCATCAGCCGCCTTTTCAAATCATCGTTCCGGGTCGGGTTTTCCGTTATGAGGCTACTGATGTCTCGCACGAAATAAATTTTTACCAGCTGGAGGGCTTAATGGTCGGCAAGGGCGTTTCTCTCGCCAATTTCAAGGCGGTGATTGAGGAGTTTTTTAAAAGATTTTTCAACAAGCCGGCGGATTTTCGTTACCGGCCGAGCTATTTTCCTTTTGTTGAGCCGGGTTTGGAAGTTGACATTAAACTGAAGACCGAAAATAAATGGCTGGAAGTAATGGGGGCGGGAATGGTTCACCCGCGGGTTTTTGAAGCGGCCGGATATAATCCGCGCGAGCTGACCGGTTTTGCTTTCGGAATGGGCGTGGATCGCCTGGCGATGATTAAATACAAAATTCCCGACATCCGTCTTTTTTACGCCGGGGATTTAAGATTAACGACACAATTCAAATGATGAATAACGCGGAAAAACCGAATATCCGGCCGGACGCGCGGAAACGGGCGGCAACGCCCGAAGAAATCGCCGCTTATCGCGGAATAATCGTCAATACGGAAAAACATTTTCGGGAATCAAGCGAAGAGGAAAGAGAAAAAATGCCGGATTTTTTGTCTTATCTCAATGCCGTTTCGCTGACGGACGGCGATCTTGAAGCGGGGGTTATGCTTGAGAAATGGCGGGCGGAGAACGGGATGCTTGTCGGAGAAAAATCGCGGGAATTTCTGGATTTTTTTCACGCGCGCGAGCATCGCGCGGAGGAAGATTTGCGCCGCGAAATAAAAGAATCGTTGAAAAAAGAATTGCCGAAAGAAGAGGTTGACGAGGATTTTTTAGAGGCGCTGATCGTCCAGCGGTTGGAGGAAAATCCGCGCTATAATTTTTATCTCTATCTGAACAGAAAAATAGAAGAAAAAATTAAAAACGGCGAAAAATGAAATTTTCTTACGATTGGCTGAAAGAATTGATCGTCAAAATTCCGCCGGCGCAAACGCTCGTTGCCGGACTTAACGCGCGGTCGTTTGAAGCCGCGAAGGCGGGCAGGGGGCTGATAGAGGCCTCGCTTCCGCCAAACCGCTTTTCCGAACTTTCTTCATATTGGGGAACGGCGAAAGAAATAGCGGCCGTTTTCGGATTGAAAACCAAAATTCCGGCCGTTAAAAAAACGGAAAACGGCGCCCCGACTTCTTCAAAAGTAAAAATCGTCATAAAAGACAAAAGCGCGTGTTCGTATTATCTGGCTAAATACGCGGAAGGGGTCGCGGTCGGACCGTCTCCCCTTGAGTGGCGGGAAAAACTGAAACGGAGCGGTCTGCGGCCGATAAACAATATTGTTGACGCGATGAATATGGCGATGTTGGAAACCGGCCAGCCGCTTCACGCTTTTGATTACGACCGGCTTGTCGGCGGCGGTAAGGAGCCGGCCGAAATTTTCGTGAGAAAAGCGCGGAAAGGGGAAAAAATAACGACGCTTGACGGAAAGCGTTTTGATTTGGACGACGGCGTTTTAGTCATCGCCGGCCCGCCTTCTTTGGCGAAGGCGGGCAAGGGGGAGCCGCTGGCGATAGCCGGAATAAAAGGCGGAAAATCGGCCGAAGTCGGAACGCAAACGAAAAGAATTCTCATTGAAGCGGCGAACTTTGACGCGGCCGGCATTTACAAAACCTCGCGCCGCCTGTCGCTGGCGACGGACGCCTCCTCCCGTTTCGCTCACGGCGTTGATCCCGCGGCGGCGGAAACGGCCATTGAAAGAGCGGCCGATCTTCTCAGAGAAATCGGCGCGGCAAAAAAAATCGGCGCGACTCTCGCGGCCGGCTCGTTTAAAAAATCCGTCCGGATAATCGGCGTCGGTTTGGAAAAATTGAATGAGTTTCTGGGATCGTCCTTCAAACACACGGAAGTCGCGGATATTTTGAAGCGGCTGGAATTTCCGTTTCGGGAAAAAAGGGGCGGAATTTTGGAGGTGGAAATTCCTCTCCGGCGCGGCGACATTTCCGATTTTGAGGATATCGCCGAAGAAATAGCCCGCCTCCGCGGATACGAGAATATTTCTCCCAAATGGCCGACCGTCGCCGCCGTCGCGAAAGGAGACGATATTTTCAAAGTCAAGGATAAACTTCGCCTTATTTTGAACGGGCTCGGTTTTTCCGAGGTCTGCAATTATTCTTTCGTTTCTTCCGAAAACGTCGCCGGCGGGGCGTTCTGGGGAGGTAAGCCCGTTGAGATTCTCAATCCCGTCAGTTCGCAATTCCGCTATTTTCGGCCGACATTGGTTTGCGGCCTGTTGAAAAACATCCCCGCCAATTTACGTTTTTTTGACGAAGTGAAAATTTTTGAATTCGGAAAAGTCGCCTGGAAAGAAAGGGGAAACATTGAAAAAGAAATGCTCGGCTTGGCGTTGGGACAAAAAGGCGGCAAAATCAGCGACCGTTTTTTTGAGGCGAAAGGAACGATGGAGGCGATTGTTTCCAAAATGGGATTGACGGATTATTTTTGGACGGATTTGGGGAGGGGGGTGAATTTGTTCGGGCGGGAAGCCGCGCGGCTTGAATCCGACCATCGCGTTTTGGGGTATGCCGCGGCGGCCAAGAACGGCGACGGCGTCGTCGCGGAAATTGATTTGGGGAAACTGGCGGCGCTTGCGGCGGCGGAACGGGAATTTTCGCCGTTCCGCAAATATCCTTCCGTCGCGCGGGACGTTTCTTTTTTAATCGGGCGCGAAATAAGAATTGAAGAAATTATGGGCGTCATTCACGGAGCCGGCGCCCGAAACGTTGACGACGTTGATTTGCTTGATTGTTACGAATCGGAAACGCTCGAAGACGACGCGAAGAGTTTGACTTTTCGGATTGTTTTTCAGGCGGAAGATCGGACGCTGACCGACGAAGAAGTCGGCAAAGAGACGGAAAAAATAATCGCCGCTCTGCGCGCGAAATTCAACGCGGAGATGAGATAGATTGACTCTCCGGCGGCTTCGGCGTACCTTTCAATTAGCTTTTTGCAGTTTTTCAAACCGACGGGAGGGGAAATGAAAAAAGCAGCCGTTCTCATCGCCGTTTTTTTGACGGGCCTAGCCGTTCCGGTTTTTGTTTCGGCCGATTACGGCGAGGAAAAAACCGTTTATGTTGATATTGTCAGGAATACGCCCGATCTTGAACTGCCGCACAAAGTTTTTCTTCTTGAATGGTTTATTAAAAAGTTTCCCGACAGCCCGTTTCGCGGTCAGGCCGAATTGCGCATCGCCGAATATCTTCAAATCCACTATTCCTTCAAAGCCGTGGAATTGAAGTTTGAGGAAGAGGCGCTTATTGAAAAGGCCGCCGGCGACGAAAAAGAAATTGAAAGAGTAAGAAATTATTACGAACGGCAACGCCGCGTCGCCGTTGAAGAAAGGAAGGTTTTCGCGCCGATCGTTTATCGTCTTCTTACCAAAATCATCGTCAATCGCGGACGGGAAAGGGTGTATCATTCTTTGTCCGACGAGTGGAGCAACGAAGAGTATCTTGCCGCCTGGGCGTTTTATTACCGCGGCCTGTGGTTTGCGAAAGGCGAAGATCTGCGGCTTTTACTCAAGAAATATCCCAAATGCGGCGAACCGTGCCGACTGGCGGAAAGAGCTCTAAAAGCGAAAAAAACCGCCGAACCGAAAGACGCGGAATGAACCGCGGAAAATCAAAGCTCCGGCAACGGAGCTTTTTTGCGCCATTTCAAATCCCGCGCCTCTAAGCGACAAAACAAAAATGTTTCGCGCCCAACGACCCCGGTCTCTCTAGAGAGACCGGGGTCGTCCGGATTCTCTTCTTGAGCCGTAGCGTCAAAACCGCTCGGTCTCACCAATGATACCAAGCATTCCGTTGATACCAC
>JACRHY010000004.1 GCA_016215765.1 Parcubacteria group bacterium | reverse complement strand
TTGAGGAGTTCAACCGCCAGCTTATGGATTGGTTACTCTGGTACAACACCCGCAGGCCACACTGGTCGATTGGCTTAATTTCTCCATTGAGGTATATTTGCAACAAGTTAACGCCAGAACAGTCTCATATGTGCTGGACGAGTACAATTCCTTGACTTTTTGCCGGCGCTTGTGATACACTTTCGGCAAGTGAGTTTGAGATTTTCCCGAGCGATGATATCGACCGGGGAAAGTCCCTTCCGTTTCCCCCTCCGCCGAAAGGCGGAGGGGGTTTTGTTTGCGAGAATTCGCCTTGAAACGGATTTTTCTCGTCGTTCTTTTTGGCCGTTCTTGTCGTCGCCGCGCCGATTATGTTATATTGATTTCGGACGGCAGAAGAGCACTCACTTAACAAAAAAAACGGAGGTCACCACTGCCGTCCTTGCCCCGCTAATTTTTTTAAAAAAGAAAATTGGCGGGGCAAGGTGACCGTCACGACCGTCAAAACCTGCCTGCCTGCCGGCAGGAAGTTATCCACATGTATTTTTATCTTTATTTTATCTAAAATTAGAGTATAAACATTTGTTTTTAAAAACCAGCGGATATTATTCATTATATTCATTAAAAGAAGTCGGTAATATCTTCGATTGGTTGTAAAATTAATAAACTTTTCTTCAATATGGCGAAGAAAAAAGCCAAGAAGAAAGTTGCTAAGAAAGCAGCTAAGAAGAGAAAGTAAATCTTCTTGCCGTCTCGCCGAAAGGCGAGGCGGCTTTTCGTAACGCCCGTCTTAGCGCATTCAGAAGTTGCCGAAAAAAAGTCGCCGTGATAAGATAAAAAATAATTAAGGCGGTTGAATACCCGTTAAATTATGAAGATAAGCATAAAGGGGACGAATTTGGACCTGACGCCGGCAATCAGCGAATTTATTGAATTAAAAATCGGCTCTCTCTCACGCTTTATAGGCGCCTTTGACGAAAAGGGGGTCGTTGAAGTGAAGGTGGAAATACAACGGACAACCAAGCATCATCGCCGCGGCGACGTTTTCAGGGCCGAAGCGAATCTGCGGCTTCCGAAAAAGATACTCCGGGCGGAGCACAGCGACGCCGATATCAGAACGGCGATTGATTTCGTGAAGAACAAGCTCAAGCTGGAGATTGAAAAGTATAAAGGAAAGATCAGAGAAGGAAAGATTAGAGATTAGGGATTAGCTTGCGATGGAAACCGGCCGGATTTTTTGAAATTTATCAAAAGGCCGCGCTCAATTGTTTCGTGGTAGTAGTCGGCGACTCTGAATTTTCGGTAAATTATTTCTTGCACTTTTTTTTCGTCAAAATCCCGGCAGGAAAAAACGTCCAGAGAAAAATATTTTTTTTCCGGCCAGGTATGGATGGAAACGTGCGATTCGGCGATAAGGTGAAAACCGGTGATGCCGCCCGGATGGGGAAACTTAAAAATATCCGGCCGTTTCAGCGCCGTCATAGACAGTTTCTCGACAATCTCCGTCATCAACTTCTCTATAAATTTTTTGTTTCCCATATTGCGCGATTCGCGCGCGACGACCTCAACCAGATAATGCTTGCCGTATTCCATTTATTTTTTTATGATTCTTTTGTGATTTCTTGATTCGCTCCCCGGCTTCTTCGTTTATCGGCGCCGGCGAACGAAACGAATTTTGATATTTTGTTTAACGCTAATAATAAATGTTTTTTACCGAAACGCAATACCTCAGAAATCCACAACCGCAATGATACGAATACTGCTTGATTTTTTATCGGGAAGGGGGCGCTATTTAAAAAGGGTCTCGCTTTTGGTTGGCGCGATAAACGCTCTGGAGAAAGAAGCGGCGCCGCTTTCCGACGCCGATTTAACGAAGCGCTCTCTTGAGTTGAAAAAAGGGGCGGAAAGCGGCCAAATTTCCGTTGACGACGCCTTGCCGGAGGCGTTTGCTCTGGTCAGGGAAGCCGCCAGACGCGCGCTGAAACAGCGTCATTTTGACGTTCAGTTGATTGGGGGAATTGTCCTGCACGAAGGAAAAATAGCCGAAATGGCGACCGGCGAAGGAAAAACGCTGGCGGCGACGACGACGGCGTATCTTAACGCTTTGACCGGCGAGGGAGTCCATGTCGTTACGGTTAACGATTATCTGGCGAGGCGCGATGCCGTCTGGATGGGGCAGATTTATAATTTATTGGGGATGTCCGTAGGATGCCTGGCGCACGACGCTGCTTTTACATACGATCCTCTTTACACGCAGGAGAGTCAAGCCGCCAGCCGCCGGTCGGCGGTTGAAGGCGGCGAAATTGACGAAAAAGACAAAGAGCGCGACACCCTCGGGAGTTTCAAGGTCGTCAATGAATTTTTGAGACCGAGCTCGCGGAAAGAGGCCTATCAATGCGATATCGTTTACGGCACCAATCACGAATTCGGATTTGATTATCTTCGCGACAACCTGGCTTACGACGCGAGTCGGCAGGTTCAGAAGGGGCATAATTACGCGATCATTGACGAGGTGGACAGTATTTTGATTGACGAAGCGCGGACGCCGCTCATTATTTCCGCCCCGGACGCGCAGTCAAGCCAGCACTATAAAACGTTCGCCCGGGTTATTTCTTTGCTGAATCCGGAAGACGATTACATCGTTGAGGAAAAATTAAAGAGCGTTCATATCACCGACAGGGGAATAGACAAAGTTGAAAAAGCGCTCGGCATTGAAAATATTTACGCGGCGGAAAATATCCGCCTCTCCCACTATTTGCAGGAAAGCTTGAAAGCCGGCGCTTTATTCCGCCGCGACAAAGAGTATGTCGTCAAAGACGGCGAGGTGATTATCGTTGACGAATTTACGGGGCGGTTGATGCGAGGCAGAAGATATTCCGGAGGGCTTCATCAGGCGATTGAAGCCAAGGAGGGGGTTTTGATAAAAGAAGAGTCGCGCACTTACGCGCAGATTACCATCCAGAATTACTTCCGACTTTATAAAAAAATCTCCGGAATGACGGGCACGGCGCAGACATCCGCCGAAGAATTTCAAAAAGTTTACGGCCTTGAAGTTGTCAGCGTTCCGCCGAATCGCCAACTGGTCAGAAAGGACGGCTCGGATGTCGTCTATAAAACCGCCGAAGCGAAATATCACGCGGTGGCAAAAGAAACGGCGGAGAGGCACAGAAAGGGGCAGCCGGTGCTTTTAGGCACGGTTTCCATTGAGAAAAACGAACTTCTTTCCTCTCTGCTCAAAGCCGCCGGCGTTCCCCACGAAATGCTTAACGCCAAAAATCACGAGCGGGAAGGCGCCATTGTCGCTCAGGCGGGCAAACTCGGGGCGGTAACGGTCGCGACGAATATGGCCGGTCGGGGCGTGGATATTATTCTCGGCGGTAACCCATCAAGCCCCGAGGAAGCTCAAAAAATCAGGGAACTCGGCGGGCTTTACGTCATCGGAACCGATCGGCACGAAGCGCGGCGCATTGACAACCAGTTGCGCGGCCGGAGCGGCCGGCAGGGCGATCCCGGAGAAACGCGGTTTTATCTTTCGCTGGAAGACGATTTACTGCGGATTTTCGGCGGGGACAGAATAAAAGGCCTGATGTCCGCCTTTAATATGCCGGAAGACGTTCCGATAGAATCAAAAATGGTTTCGCGCGCCGTCAATCAGGCGCAGACGAAAGTGGAAGGAATGAACTTTGACGCCCGCAAACATCTTTTGGATTTTGACGACGTTTTAAACAAACAAAGAACGGCCGTTTATCGCCGGCGGCAGGAAATACTGGAGAATATCGGCAATAAAAACCGCCTCTTGGAAATTATCGGAGAAGTGCTTGAAGATTACGCTTCTAAAACGGCGGAATCGGCGATTTCGCCGGATTCGGAGGATCTTGGATTCGGGGAACTGAAAAAAAATCTCGTTGAGGCCGGATTGGCCGGCGGGGAGGAAGCGGCGGCGCTTCAAAAAATCCTCGCGGAATCCGGACGTTCCGATCTTGTTTTTGCCAGAGAAGCGGCGGAAAAATTCCTTATCGGCTTGATAAAAACGAAACTTCCGGCCGCGCTCGTACCGGAAGCGGCGCGCCGCGTTGTCGGACTGCTTGATCTTTTGTGGATGGAACATCTGGAAAATATGGACGCTTTGCGGGACGCGGTGGGAATGAGGGCTTACGCTCAGCATAATCCGCTGGTGGAATACCGCCGCGAAGGGCATCGTTTGTTTAATGATTTATTCAGCAATTGGGCGGCGTTGATTTTTTCAAATATCTTCAGGT
>JACRHY010000042.1 GCA_016215765.1 Parcubacteria group bacterium | reverse complement strand
GCTTGAGGGGTAATCATATCCCTGAAGCGTAGCGCATCGCGATAGAGGGACACTATGCCTCGTATTCCCTTGGTTTTATTGTATTGTTGCATGACTTTTCGATTCGCCGAAAAGTCTCATATGTATCTGAACTTGTGCAGAAGATGCGCCGGATGAGTACTTCGGTGACACTTTTAAGCTTGAGAAGGGCAATCCCGATTCCGTTAAGAAAACCGTCTCGCAGGCCGAGCGGGCATGGTGCCCAGCTTCAGTTTTTAGAAGAAAACTGGAGCTGGACGAGCGAGGCCGAGAGCGAGCGCAATTTCTTCGCTGGAGAAATTGATAGCGTGTTTTCGTACGGAATCAGGATTGCCCCCGGTGTCGCCGGCGTACTTCGTCTTTTTCAGAAGAAGACGCGTTTTCTATTTTCGCGTCCGCGCGAAAATTACGCCGCCAGCGGCTTGAGGTTGAATCTCCCGACGATCCGATTGAACTCCTCCTGTTCAAGCGTTTCTTTTTCCAGAAGCGTTTTGGCGATCGTGTCCAAAACCTTGCGGCGCGAAGCGATTATTTTTTTCGCCTTTTTATAAGCGCCGTCAATGAAATCTTTGACTTCGTTGTCAATTTTGGAAGCGATTTCTTCGGAATAATCCCTCTCGGCGTGAATTTCTCTTCCCAGAAAAAGCGCGCCGTCGTGGCGGCCGAAAGTCATCGGCCCGAGTTTGTCGCTCATTCCGTATTGCGTCACGATTCGGCGCGCCAGACCGGTCGCTTCCCTGAGATCGCTGGACGCTCCGGTGGAAAGCTCGTTGAAAACGAGCTCTTCGGAAACGAAACCGCCGAGCATTACCGCCAGATCGGCGAGAAACTGCGATTTAAAGCGCAGATGAACGTCTTCAACGGGAAGCTTCAGCGTGTAACCGCCCGCGCGTCCGCGGCTGATGATGGAAACCTTATGCACCGGATCAGCGTCTTTCAAGCTTGCCGCCATCAGAGCGTGGCCGGCTTCGTGATAAGCGATAATCTCTTTTTCTTTTACGGAAATGGCGCGCGATTTTCTTTCCGGGCCGAGGATAACTTTTTCAATGGAATCGTAAAGATCGTCTTGAGAAACGGAACGGCGGTTTTGGCGCGCCGCCAGAATGGCCGCCTCGTTGATGAGATTGGCGATATCGGCGCCGGAAAATCCGGGCGTTCTCACGGCCACTTTCCGCAATTCAACGCTTTTATCAAGCGGCTTGCCTTTAGCGTGAATTTTCAAAATCTGTTCGCGATCATTGATGTCGGGAGCGTCCAGAAAAACGCGGCGGTCAAAGCGGCCGGGCCGCAAAAGAGCGGGATCCAGAATGTCGGGACGGTTCGTCGCGGCCATCACGATGAGATTGGTGTCGCGTTCAAAGCCGTCCATTTCCACGAGAATCTGGTTGAGCGTTTGTTCGCGCTCGTCGTGTCCGCCGCCCAGTCCGGCGCCGCGTTCGCGGCCGACGGCGTCAATCTCGTCAATGAAAATTATCGCCGGCGCCGATTTTTTCGCCGTCTGAAAAAGATCGCGCACGCGGGAAGCGCCGACCCCGACGAACATTTCCACGAATTCCGATCCGGAAATATGGAAAAAGGGAACGCCGGCTTCTCCGGCAACGGCGCGGGCCAGCAATGTTTTTCCGGTGCCCGGGCCGCCCATCAGTAAAACGCCGCGGGGAATTTTCGCTCCGATGTCAAGGAATTTTTTCGGGTTTTTGAGAAAATCAACGATTTCAAGCAATTCCTGTTTCGCTTCCTTGAGGCCGGCGACGTCGGTGAAGGTTATGCGATCCTTAAAAGGAGCGAACAGCCGGATGTTTATTTTTCCGAAAGTGAACGCTTGGTTGGCTCCGCTTCTCGCCTGGCGAAAAACAAACCAGAAAATCGCGCCGATGATGATAAGCGGCAAAAGAGCGGGGAGCAGAACGGCGGCCCAGAAACGAAAACCGGACTCCTCTTTTATTTCAATCGCGACGGCCCGCAGGGCTTCCGGAGAAGCGCCGTAATTTACGAGTGTCTCGCTCAAACTGCTGTCAAATTCTTTTTTCGCCGCGGCTTTCGCTCCGCTTTTCAGCTCTATGTCCAGATTGTTGCCGCTGACGGATATTTTGGCGACTTCGCCGGCGGCGACTTTGGCCGCCAACTGATCAAGCGTTAGTTTTTCCGGTTCGGGAGAAGAACCCGAAAGAAGCGAAAAAAGCGCGACGGTCAAAATCAGGGCAGTCGCTCCCCAGAAAATATGTTTATAAAGATTGGTCATTTTTTTGATTATTTCAGTGATTTTAAGCAATTTAGCCGCGCCAGTCAATCGCAATATAAAAAAGGCCCCCTTAGTAGGGGGCCGCCCGCCTTCGCCATCCGCCGGTCGGCGGAGGCGGATGGAGCGGAGGCGAGGTGTTTTCCTCCGCCAGCGGCTGCCAGAGGTTCAGGAGTCGCAAGGCCCGAAAAATCCGGGCCTTGTGACTGAAATAGATTCCGTTTTCCACGGCCGGCCCGGCAAACGGGGCCTTGAAAATTTCTTCGGGGGTAAACCAGCGTCCCCCGTCAATTTCTTCCTCGGCGGCCGGCAACGCCGCCCTTGTTTCCTTTTCAATTTCCGTGAGAAAAACCTGGATTTCATTAACCCCCTGGTTTTTCTCTTCCGAAAACAGGAAGTAGCATCCGGAAACCCTGAAGGGCGTTTCCTCTTCCACCTCCCGGACGAGGCCGTCGTCGGGGGTCTCCTCTTTCTCCACCTTGCCTCCCGGCAACCCCCAGCCGGCGGGTTTGCGGTATTCCTTGCCCCGATCATGGACAAGGAAAATTTCGGGAGCGCCGCCCCCGCCCTTTCTGATGATAACCCCCTGGGCGGTTATACTTTTTTCGTAACTATTTATTAAATATCCCATTCCCCCCTCCTTTGTTTTTGGTTGTCCGGCTTGTCCCGCAACATTGCGGGGCTTGCTTGTCGGCAAGCGACCGGTGAACTTTTGGAACTAAACGCTTTTTTTGCCGTTTTGTCAACAATTCAAACGATTCGCCCCGATAAAGCGGATCGGCTATTATATAGGAGAGCAAGTTTAAAAAATGGAACAAAGCGCGGAAAATCAGAATTAAAATCCGGACATTCCGAAAAACATGCATTGGAAATTCGCGACGGGGATTTTGGCAATAATTATTTTAACGGTTGGCGGTTTTTTTGTTTGGAACGGGAATCCGAGCGCGGAGGCAAAATTATCGTTTGCCGCTCAAATAATTGAAACCGCGAAGAATTTAACCGGACAAACTGGCAATTTCATTTCCGGAATTTTTCAAAACGACGGCAATTTCCGGCCGGTCGGGCAGATCAGTTTGCGGGAAAATAATCCGGTTGAGCCGGACGCCGCGCCGCAAAAAGGAGAAGAAGCGGGACTTTTGAAAAACAACGGCGAGGACGCCGGCGGGGGCGGCGATCAGTCCAGGGTGATCCCGCCGAATCCGCGAACGAATCAAACCGCTCAATTAACGGCGGCGCTGAAAACCCAATCTCAAAAAACAGCGGCGGCAACGGAAGAGCCGGAAACGAAAAGGGCCGCTCCGCCGGAACAACGGATTCAGCAAATTAAGCCGACAATCGCGGCGACCACAACGATCGCAACGACCGGCAACTTACAGCCGCCGATTTTACGGGAGTGTTCTTTC
>JACRHY010000041.1 GCA_016215765.1 Parcubacteria group bacterium | reverse complement strand
CGAAAAAACATTGGTTTTTGAGCCACATTGAAGAACTTCGCGGATTTCTAAGGCGCAACCATTACGCCGCTATTTTCTTTTCAAAATTTCTGTACGGCTTTGGCCACTCCGTTATTTTTTTAAGCGGAACGATGAGAAGCGGGTTTGAATTTCGCCGCGTTTCGTTTTGGATGTTTTTAAGCGTCGTTTTATGGACCCTGACCGTCGGCTCGTTGGGTTATCTTCTGGGAGCGACGGTTTCCGGATTGAAGCATTTTATCGTTGAAGCGTCCGCCGTCGCCGCCTGTTTTATTTTACTGGCCGTTTTGAGCCGCCGAATTTTAAGCCGCTATCTCAAGTCCGGCTAAAATTTCAAAATCGCCTCCGTCTCGTCCTCAATCTTGAAAAATTCCGGCGCGCGCCTGTCGCGCGGACGCGGAAGTCCGTTGCGGATTATTTTTTCCACGCTGGCCGGTTGTGGAGTAAGAACGGCGAGGCGGTCGCCGAGCTCAACCGCTTCTTCTATCAAGTGACTTACCATCACGACCGTCAGATCGCGTCTTTGCCAAATATTCAAAAGTTCTTTCCGGAGGTTTTTGGCGGTGAAAGAATCAAGTTCGGAAAACGGTTCGTCCATCAGAATAATTTGGGGATTGACGGCCAGTGCGCGGGCGATGCCGACGCGTTGTTTCATTCCGCCGGAAAGCTCGCGCGGATAGTAATTTTCAAATTTCTCAAGTCCGATCATTTCAATTTGCGCGGCCACCCTTCGCCGGCGTTCCTCCGCGGGAACCCCCTCCATTTTCAATCCGAATTCAACGTTTTCAAACACGGTCAGCCAGGGGAAAAGGGCGAAATTTTGGAAAACGAAAGCGATTTTCGGCCTTGCGCGGCCGGAGAAAACGACCCGGCCGGAAGAAGGCGTTTCCAATCCGGAAAGAATTCTTAAAATCGTTGATTTTCCGCTGCCGGACGGGCCGACAAGTATGAAAAATTCTTTGGGGAAAACCTCAAAATCAACGTCTTTGAGGGCCCAGGAGCGCCGCTCGCCGTCCGCGAACCACTTGCCGACTTTTTCAAATTTGATCAGGGGTTTTATCGGATTATTCGTCATAGTTATTTAATCGTTTAGAAGGCGATGGCTTTTTTCCAAAAGCGGAAGCAGGACGAGTTTATTGAGGGAAAAAATAAAAAGTAAAAGGGCGGCGATTCCGAAAGCGGTCAGCGTCACCGAATGAGCGCCGGCGGAAAAAAACTGTCCCATTCCGTTTTTCATCCCGATAATTATTTCCGATCCGATAATCGCCTCCCACCCCTCGCCGAGTCCGACGATTGATCCGGTAACGACGCCGGGATAGGAAAGAGGAAAAGTGAAATAAACGATTTTTTTTATTCCCTTGGCGCCCTAAATTTTTGCCGCTTCTTCCCAATCGCGGCGGGCCAGTTTCAGCGAGCTGGCGACGGCGAAAAGAATCGGCCAAATCACCGTGAGAACAAGAAAGAGAATCACCGTGATTTCGGAGGCGCCGATGAAATAAACCGCGAGCGGCAGAATGGCGAAGGTGGGAAAACTTTGGAGAACGTCAAAAAACGGAAGAAAAAAGTTTTCCAAACGGCCGCGCAGCAGCAAAAAAGCGAAAATAAGAGCGACGGCGAGAGAAATCAGATAAGCGATCGCCAATCTGAAAGCGGAAACGCCGAGATTTTTCAGGAAAACGGCCGTTTCCGCGTTGGTGAGGGGGGACAGAAAAAACGTAAAAAGAAACGGCAGGGCGACGACGAGAAGGGTGATTAAAAGATGGACGCGCCGCTTGTAAATTTTTAAATAGGCGTGAGAGTTGCGCATTTGTTAATTATAGCAGATTTTGTTAGAATAATGCCGAAAGCAAACAAAGGTCGAAAAAAGACCTTATTAATAAATATGCCGAAAAAGATTCAAAAAAAGGTTTTAAAGAGCCGAAAAACCGCGAAGAAAACGGCCAAAAAAGCCGTTAAAGTTCGAAGGATCGGCAAGAAAGCCGAAAAGGTCAGAAAGACCGCTGTCAAGAAAAGCAAAAAGAAAGCTGTTGTCGCGCCGAAAAAGCGCGGGATTGCGGCCAAAAAAGCGGCAAGGAAACCGGCGGCAAAAAAAGCGCCGGCGAAGATTATCGCCGCGGCAGAAAAACCGATTGGCGCGGTTACTCATTATTACGACCATATCGGCGTGGCGGTCCTGCGTCTTTCCGCTCCCCTGATACTCGGCGACAAAATCCGAATCTCCGGACACGGCAAGGAATTTGAACAGGGCGTCGTTTCCATGCAGGTTAACCACCAAAGCGTCGCGAAAGCGGGGAAGGGACAGGAAGTCGGACTGAAGACCGACAAAGAAGCCAAAGAGGGTGATTTGGTTTTTCGCGCCTAGAAGCGCCGGGTTCAAACAGGATCCCGCGTTGCCGGCTTCTTTTTCGCCGTTGTGTTGGTTTTTTGAACTTTGAGCGCGCTAAGTTTGAGTTTTCCGGTTTTTGTGGTATATATGGCTTTCATGCCGTGCGGCAAGCGATGTTATTAACTTTGAATTACGGAACTGGCTTTCAAAGTATTAATGGTGCTCGTAGCTCAACTGGCAGAGCTCTCGGTTGTGGTCCGAGCGGTTGCGGGTTCAAATCCCGTCGAGCACCCCAGACGATTTTTAATTCGGCTAACGAGGAGTAAAGTGGAAAATTCCGATTTTACATTTTATCCGAGCGAAGACGAATATTTAATTCGGCTAGCGAGGAGTAAAGTGGAAAATTCCGATTTTACTTTCTCTCCTATGCGGGGCAAGTTTGCGATTGCGCTTTCGGACTCGGGCAGGATTGAATTTCAAAATCCTGCGCGTTGCCGTCGGTATCAATGAAATTATCGCCGGTGAATTTTCGCTGAATGCTTTGACCGGACGGCGGCTCGGCAGCGCAATTTCCCTCGCAATCATTCGCCCCTCCCCAGCCGGCTTTATCAACCGCTTCGCCGTTTTGATTTTTTATTTGAATCGCGTTTGATTCGGTTAAGGTTAAATTATCCAAAACGATATCACTGCCGTTCAATGAATCGCGTGAAATTAAGAAATAACCGCGGGCGGGAATCGTCTTGTTTTCAAAATGGGTTTTTGAAATCAAAGAAGTGAAGCCGGTTCCGCTTTGAGTTTTTCTTTGCATATACCAACCGGTCAAATCAACCGCTGAATCGTTCGGATTGTAAAGTTCTATAAATCTTTTATTTGTCGGGGAGGTTTGGATTTCGGAAATCAAAATTTTCGCCGGCTGATTGCTTGTCGCTTGTTGCTGATTATTGGTTGACGCGCCGCCTCCGCCGCCGGAAGAAATAACCGTCGGCGCGGAATTTTCCTTTTTCGGCGTGCCGAAGACGTTGTTTTGAGCCGCGCCGTTGTAAGTATGCCACGATAAATCCGACAAACGCTCCATCGTCTTTTTGGCCTCGTTGTCTCCCGCCGGCCAATCGGGATTCGCCATAACCTCGTCAATCAGGCCGCATTGATCGTCAAACAACCTCAATCCCTCGTCGCCGTTATTCAAAGAATTGGAATAAATCAAATCGGCCGGAACATTCGGCGCCGAACCGTCGTCGGTTCTTTCCAAAAGAACGAATTCCCCGGCTTTCAGTTTAGTTGTTCGGAGAAGTCCGAGGTTGATTTTGATCTGCTCGGTTTTGTCAATTAATTGCCAATTACCGACGTCAATTTCGGCGCCGGAAACGTTTTTCAGCTCAATCCATTCGTCCGTTGAAGTCAATCCGAAATCGCCGGAACCGCCCATCCAAGCAACCTCGTTGATGAGAACTTTTTGACGGGACGGGGATTGG
>JACRHY010000040.1 GCA_016215765.1 Parcubacteria group bacterium | reverse complement strand
TCCTTGCGAGACGATACCGACGGAACGTTTTACGGCATCAACTGCGCCGATCCCAACTACTGCGTGCAGTTTTAGCGGCGGGCAAAGCCCGAAACCCGGAACATCCGGATTTCGGGCTTGTCGCTCCCGTTTTTCATTTTATGACTTACCCGTTTTTATTTCTCTTCGGCTTGGCGGCAGGCAGTTTTTTAAATGTAGTGGCGTCAAGATACAAACCGGAGAATCGGCTTTTTGATCTTAAAATCATCAACGGCCGGTCTTTCTGTCCGAAATGCAAAAAGAAATTGTCCTGGTATGAACTGGCGCCGGTTTTAAGTTTTTTGTGGCAACGGGGCCGTTGCCGGCATTGCAACGACCGGATTTCTTTACAATATCCCCTCGTGGAAATTTTAAGCGGTTTGATTGCCGTTGCCGTTCCCGCCGTTCTTTTTCGCGTCTACGACGTCGCTTATTTTTCGGCGATCGGAGAAAATATCGGCTGGTTTTATGTTTTTTCCGCGATATGGATTCTGGTTTTTTGGGCCTGCCTTCTGCTTTCTTTGATTGATTTCCGCCTTTTCATCATTCCCGATCAGATTAATGCTTTTATCGCCGGTTTGGGCGCGTTTTTCGCCGCCGGCCAATGGTATTTCGGCAAATTCGGTTTTTTAAGCGGCTCTTTTTTGGGGAGTTATTCGCTGTTATTCGGGCTGCGCGACAACATCTGGGTTAATCATCTGGCGGCCGTTTTTTTCGCCGCTTTGTTTTTCGGGGCGATAATTTATTTAAGCCGCGGGAAAGGAATGGGCATGGGCGATCTCAAGCTCGGCGCCGCTCTCGGATTTTTGTTCGGATGGCCGGATATCGCCTTGGCGCTGATGCTCGCTTTCGTGGTCGGGGCCGTTTTCAGCGTCGCTTTAATGATTTTAAAGAAAAAGGGGATGAAGGACTACCTTCCTTTCGGCCCTTTTATCGTCGTCGGATCGGCGCTGGTTTTTATCGGCGGGTACGAAATAGTCCGTTTTTATTTTACCCTTTTCAAACTCTAAAAAATGCGTCCAAACAAAAAAATCAGGAAGTCCGCGTCGCGTTTCCGATCCGAAGCCGGATTCACTCTCGTTGAATTAATAACGATCATCAGCGTGCTGGGACTGCTGACTTCCATGCTGATCGTCTACGGGCGGTCAAGCGGCAAGCAGATCGTTTTATTCCGGGAACAGGCCAAGATTATCGGCGTTTTAGCGCAGGCCAAATCGCTGGCCATTCAGGCCAAAATCGCCGCGGAGGGGACCCCCTGCGCTTACGGCGTCTCTTTTCTCGCTTCCGAAAACAAATATATTTTATTTAAGGACTTGAACGCCGACTGCTCTTTTTCCGACAAAAGATATTCTGGCGCCGGCGAAACGGTTTCCGAATACTCGCTTGATCCGCTGGTTCAGTTTCAAAATCTCGTCGTTACCGACGTCGCTTTTGTTCCGCCCAATCCCGACGTCGTTATCTCGCCCACTCAAGACGAAACAACGATTGAAGTTATTCCGAAGGCCGGGGGGAACGTCGTAAAGGTAAAAATCAACAGCGCCGGCCAAATTACGGCGCAATAAAAGGTGGCGAGGCGGATCAAAAAAGAAAAATCGGGCGAAAAAAATTTCGTCGCTGTTCTTTCCGATGTGCGCAGCATGCATAATGTCGGCTCTATTTTTCGCACGGCTGACGGCGCTGGTTTTTCCAAGATTTTTCTTTGCGGGCTGACACCCTCGCCGCAGGATCGCTTCGGCCGTTATCGGCCGAAGTTGGCCAAAGTTTCTCTCGGCGCGGAAAAAACGATGCCGTGGGAAAAAGCCGGTTCGGCGGTTCGGCTGATTGCCTTGTTAAAAAAACGGGGATATGAAATTTTCGCCGTTGAACAATCCGAAAAATCAATTCCGTATTTTAGAATTAAATTAACCCCCAAAAACCTTAAAATCGCGCTTATTGTCGGCAATGAAATCGAGGGATTGTCGCCGTCAATTTTAAAGCGCGCCGATAAAATACTGGAAATTCCGATGCGAGGGGCGATAGTTCGGCAAGCTCACCATCCCCGACGCGCAGGTCGGGGAAAAGAATCGTTGAACGTGGCGGTGGCTTTCGGCGTGGCGGCTTTTTCGCTCCGCCGTCCGGGTTCGCGGTTCGGCAAACGCTTGGCGTCTCGTCGCGGATGAGTTATAATTTTAAAAAATGAAAGCGGCAAGGTTCGTCATTATTTTCATTGTTTTGGGGGGCGTCGTTTATCTGGCGGCTTCTTATCTGTTCAGGCCGTCTCTTGTTTTCAACGGCAAGGCCAATCTGCGGATCGGCGAAATGACGTTTAAGCTGGACGTTGCCGACACCGATCAAAAACGGGAAACCGGCCTTTCGGGGCGCGAACGGATGGCGGATGACGAGGGGATGATTTTTCTGTTCGGGCATTCCGTTCTTTGGCCGATTTGGATGAAAGGAATGAATTTTCCGATAGACATCGTTTGGCTTAACGCGAACAAGGTGATTGATATAAAAAGAAACACGCCGCCGGAAGACGTTCCCGTTCCTGTCAGCTACTACCCGGTTTCGGAAGCGGACGCGGTTATTGAGCTGAACGCCGGAATGGCCGACAAGGCCGGTATCCGGCTCGGGGACCGGATTTATTGGTAAACCCCGAAAGCTTTTCGTAATTCAAAGCGATAAAATTAAAATTAACTAAATTATGGCAAAAATAGCGATTAACGGATTCGGAAGGATCGGGCGGTTGTTTTTCCGGCAGGCGTTTGAACGGCCGGAGCTGGACATAGTCGCCATTAACGATTTGGGCGACATTGAAAACGAGGCGTATCTCTTGAAATACGACTCCGTTTACCGGGCGTATCCCAAAAGCGTTGAAGTAAAAAGAAATTCCGACGGCGTCGGCGGGACGCTTATCGTGGACGGAAAAGAAATAGCCATTCTTCAGGAAAAAGACCCGACCAAATTGCCGTGGGGCAAGCTGGGCATTGACGCGGTTGTTGAGTCCACCGGCGTTTTTGAATCGTTTGAGAAGGCGTCGGTGCATCTGGCCGCCGGCGCCAAAAAAGTCGTCATTACCGCTCCGGCGAAAGACGCGGAAGGAACGGCGGGCGGCGAAACGATTCTCCTGGGGGTTAACGAAGGCCGGTTTGCCGCCGTCAAACTTTCTTCCAACGGTTCCTGCACCACTAACGCCACCTCGCCGCTGGCGGCGGTGATGGCGGAGAGCGTCGGCGTGGCGAAGGCGATTCTGACCACCGTTCACGCCTATACGGCGACGCAGGGTATCGTTGACGGTCCCGTCAAGGGAACGACGGATTTTCGCCGCGGCCGCGCCGCCGCCCAGAACATTTCGCCGTCCACCACCGGCGCGGCTATTTCCGTCGCCAGAGTGATCAAGGAGCTTGACGGAAAATTTGACGGCGTCGCCATTCGCGTTCCCATCATCACCGGATCGCTGGCCGATTTCACTTTCGTCGCCAAGCGCAAGACCTCCGTTGAGGAAATAAACGATATTTTTCGGGCAGCGGCGAAAAGTCCCCGCTGGGAGGGGGTTATCAAAGTAACGGACGATCAGCTGGTTTCTTCCGACGTTATCGGCGAGCCGTACGGCGTCGTCGTGGACTCTCGCCTGACCAAAGTGATGGACGGCGATTTAGTGAAAGTGATGGGCTGGTACGACAACGAGTGGGGCTATGTGACGACTTTGGTCAAACACGTCGTTAAGGCGGCGGAAAATTTGTAAAAAGTTCGTAAAATGCCGGAAAATTTTTTGGAAATAGCGAAATCGCTTTTGGCGGGAGTGGTTGCGGGGGTAATTTTCGGTTTGCTAAAATTGCCGATTCCCGCGCCGACGGCTTTGGCGGGAATTGTCGGAATTTTGGGGATTTTTCTCGGCTATTTCGTCGTCCGGTATTTTCAAAAATAATCGCCGAAAACCATGATTATTTACATTGCCGCCGATCATCGCGGTTTTAAGATGAAAGAGGCCTTAAAAGATTTTCTGAAAGAACTCGGCTTTAGTGCGGTTGATTTGGGCGCTGAACGTTACGAAGACGGCGACGACTATCCGGTGTTTGCCGCGCGGGTGGCGGAAAAGATTTCGGCCGACGCGACCGGCGCGGACCGGGGAATTGTCATCTGCGGTTCCGGCGTCGGCGTTGATATTGCCGCCAACAAATTTCCGGGAGTCCGTTCCGCGCTGGTTTCTTTTTCCGACCAGGCCTATGTCAGCCGCAACGACGACGACGCCAACGTTCTGGCGCTGGCGGCCGATTTTATGGACGAAGAAACGGCGAAAAAAATCGTTAAAACCTGGCTGGCGACGCCCTTTTCCGGCGATGAGCGCCACCGCCGCCGGATTCAAAAAATCAAAGAAATAGAATCCCGAACCTAACCCAGTTGTTTTATGCACGTCATTCCGGCGATCAATGAAAATAATTTTGACGACGTCAGAAAGAAAATCGGCGTCATTGAAAAAATCTGTTTTGAACAGCAATGCGATCTGTGGGCGCATCTTGACGTAACGGACGGGGCGTTCACTTCCAACCTCACATGGGGAAATCCCGAAGAGCTGGCGCCGCTGAAAACGCCACTCAAATTTGAAATTCATCTGATGGTGGAGGAGCCGGAGAAAGTCGTTGAACAATGGCTTAGGGCGGGAGCGAAGGGAATAATCATTCATCAGGAGGCCGTCAAAGATCCGGCCTTCATTTTGGAAGTTTGCCGAAAATACGGCGCCGACGCCGTTTTATCAATCAAGCCGCCGACGCCGGTTGAAAATCTGGTTCCTTTTTTGGGCAATTTCGGCGCGGTTCAGATTTTAGCCGTTGATCCGGGACTCGCCGGACGGGAATTTCAGGAAACGGTTTTGGAAAAAATAAAATTTTTGCGGAAGAATTATCCCGACGTCATTATTGAAGTTGACGGGGGGATAAACGACAAAACGGCGCGGCTCGTCAAAGAAGCGGGAGCTGATGTGGTCGTCTCGGCTTCCTATATTTTCAACGATCCCGATCCCGCCGGCGCTTACCGGACATTGAGGAAAATCTAATAATAACCGGCTTTTCGGCGCGTTATGCTATAATATTTTTATGAGCAACCAACCAACCCCCTTTATTCTAGAGTTGGGTGGTTGCTCTTTTGTTTCGGTTTGGTTATCGGCGCCGGCGCAGCGGTTTATCTTCAAACCAAAGCCGGTTCATTGACGCCTTCGGCCAGTCCGGCTCCGACGATGTATTCAATGTCGGATATATACAACAAAACGGCGGGTTGTTATGTGTCTTACTCGGGAAGTTGTTTGAGCGGATTTTCCAATCTTGGTTCCGTCGGCACTTACGGTTCCTGCGATGACAACGGGAGTTTAATAATGTTCAGACCGGTGGGCGCTACTTGCGGCGGCAGAGTTACGATTTCTACCGGTTGGGGTACGGGTTACGCGTGCTGTCGGTGAGGCGGTTCTTTCGCCGTATTTTTGCCTTTTGTCGGAAAATTGGCTAACATAAAATCAATGAAGAGCGTTGTTTTTTGTTCCAGCCAGCGGTTCAAAAAGGATATGTATGAATTTATTGCCGCTTTGCGCAATCTGGCGAAAGAAAAGGGCATGCACCCGGTTATTTTTGATCCCGAATTTGAAGACCGCCCGGACGATCTTCACCTGAAATCGGAAAAAGAACGAATGTCCGATTACAGCTACCGGACATCCGTTGCCGGCCGCGTTTACGATCATCTTTTCCGCAAAGTGCGCGTCGCCGACGTCTGTTTTATTTTCAACAAAGACGGCTATTTGGGCGCCAATACCAACGGCGAGCTTTTTGCCGCCGCCGCTCTGGGAAAAACGATTTACGCGCTTCACGAAAAGACGGCGATGGGCAGCTATCCCCGCGACCTTTACGACGAACCGTCGTCGCGGAAGCTGATCCACGAAATCGTTTCCACGCCGGACGAACTTCTTAAAAGATTGGCTTGAACGCCAAAAACCGAAAATGCTTAAGCCGACAATCGGATTGGAAATCCACGCCGAACTGAAAACGAAGACGAAAATGTTCTGCGGCTGTCTTAACGACGCCGGCGAAACGCATCCCAATATAAACGTTTGTCCCGTCTGCGCCGGTCATCCAGGCACTCTGCCGACCATCAATAAAGAGGCCGTCAAGGCGGTTTTGAAACTGGGTCTGGCGCTCGGCGCGAAGATTGCCGAAACGACGAAATTTGACCGCAAAAATTATTTTTATCCCGACTTGCCGAAGGGCTATCAGATTTCCCAATATGACCGGCCGCTCGTTGAAAGCGGCGTCTTGGTCGTTGAATACAAAAATGTCGTCGGAGAATCGGTGAACAAGGCCGTGCGGCTCCGCCGCATCCATCTGGAGGAAGATACCGGCCGCCTATTACATTTAACAATTGACAATAAACAATTGACGGAAAAATCGCGATCAAATGTCAAAGGTCAAACGTCGGGTGTCAGTTTAGTAGATTTTAACCGCGCCGGCGTGCCGCTGATGGAGCTGGTAACCGAGCCGGACATTGAAGACGCGCTGGAAGCGAAAGCGTTCGCGCAGGAACTGCGGCGGATTCTGCGGTATTTGGAAATTTCCGACGCCGATATGGAGCGGGGGCAGATGCGGGTAGAAGCGAACATCAGCTTGGCGAAGGAACTTGCCCTGAGCTTGCCGAAGGACGGCGCGCTGGGCACGAAAGTGGAAGTGAAAAATCTCAATTCTTTCAGGGCGGTTGAAGAGGCGATCGGCTATGAAATAAAAAGACAGACGGAAGTTTTGGAAAGCGGCGGGAAGGTCAGGCAGGAAACTCGCGGCTGGAACGAAAACAGCGGAGAAACCGAATCCCAGCGGAGCAAAGAAGAAGCGCACGACTACCGTTATTTTCCCGAACCCGACTTGCCGCCGTTTGAGCCGGCCGCTCTGGGACTGGAAGATCTTAAAATAGCCGTTCCCGAATTGCCGGCGGAAAAACGCGTCCGTTTCGCCGCGGAGTTTTCTTTGAGTCGCGAACAGGCCGCGCTTTTGGCTGAAGACCGGCGGACGGCGGAATTTTTTGAAGAGGCGGTTTCCGAGCTTTTGACCAACATCGCCGAGGGCGAGGAGGGAAAAAAAATCATTCAGACGCTTTACAATTATTTTATGTCCGATTTGCGGGGACTGATGAACGAAAAGAAAATCGTTTCGTTGGACGAGATAAAAATCACGCCGGAAAATCTGGCTGATTTGGCCATTGCCGCCGCCAGCGGCGAGATTTCCAGCCGCGCCGCCAAAGACATTTTGGCGGAAATGTTCCAAACCGGCGCTGATCCGCGGCAGATTGCCAAAGATAAAAATTTGGGGCAGATTTCCGACGCCGCCGGCCTGAAAGAGGCCGTTTTGGAAGTGATAAAAGAAAACGAAGCGGCCGCCGGCGATTTCAAAAAGGGGAAACAAAACGCTTTGCAGTTTCTCGTCGGCAAAGCGATGGCCAAGCTCAAAGGTCGGGGAAATCCGGAGGTTTTAAGGCGGATTTTTGAGGAAAATTTAAGCCCTTGACAAATATAAGTTTTATTGTATTATGTAAGAAGTCGGAACCAGAAGTCGGAAATAACCATTAATTTATAAGGAGGAAAAAAATGGAAACATCAATGGAAAGATTCAAAAAAGAGCAGACTACAGAATCTACTTTGGCGGTCGGAAGAGAGGCGGCCGCTAAAGAGCGGCGACTTCGGGAGTTAGCAGGGGCCACCGGAAAAGCTTCCGAGAAGCTAATCCGTGAGGCGGCGACTGCGGCGAGGATTGCCGAAATAAAGCGAAAATTGAAAGAAGCGGAGGAACGGATTGCTAATACTTAAGAAGAAACCTCCGGGCAAGGCGAAATGCCTTGTCTTTTTTTATGTCAGCCGGCTGAAGCCAGATGATTTCCTTGTCCCGCTTGAACCAGGTTATCTGTCTTTTGGCGTATTTAATAATTTCTTTTTCCAGCGCCGCTTCCATTTCTTTTCTGCTGATCAAGCCCCGCATTTTGCGGGGCGCGCCGCGAAGATAACGGGAAATCCAGCGATATTCCAATCCCAAGTCGTCCAGCCGTTTCCAGCCGACTCCCTCCCGACGCAGTTTTTCCACCTCCCCGATCATTCCCTCTTTGAATCGCCGCTTCAGGCGGAGGGTGATGCGTTTTTTGAGCTCCTCCGGCGGAAAAGCGACGCCGATTTTAAGCACGATATAACGGCTTTCGCGTTTGAGAGGGGGAACGGCCTTGCCGGTTGTTATTACTATTTCCAGAGCGCGGATAAGCCGGCGACGGTTGAAGCGGTCAATATTTTTCGCGCGGTTTTTATCCAACTCAAATAGTTTTTCAAAAAGCTCTTTTGTCGTTATTTTTTCCAGCCGGGCGCGCAGTTTCGGATCGGGGGGGATGGATGGGATGCTCCAACCGCCGATAAGAGCGTTTATGTAAAGACCGGTTCCGCCGCAGATAACCGGCAATTTGCCGCGCTTTGTTATTCCCGCGATCACTTTTTCGGCCAGTTTCTTGAATCGCGCGACGGTAAAAGTTCTTTTCGGCGAAGCGACGTCAAGGAGATGATGGGGAATTCCTTTCATTTCGCGCTTGGTTATTTTACCGCTGCCAATGTTCAACCCGCGATAAATCTGGCGCGAGTCGGCGGAAATCACTTCGCCGTTGAATTTTTGGGCGATTTCAACCGCCAAATCGCTTTTGCCGCCGGCCGTCGGTCCGACAACGGCGATGATTTTCGGTTTTCGCGCTTTTGACATTTTTTCCGTTTTTGCTATCTTAAGAAAAGATTTTTGGCGGCATCAGCAAGACAACCGGACAAGGAGGAGAAAAATGGACAGTCATATTTTCTGGGGAATCCTCGCGTTGTTTCTTTTTTACGGATTTCTTTTTTGCGTCATTTATGATGTTAGCAGAAAAACGATGGAACTGGAAAAGAAACTGAATGGCCTTCCGAAAAATTCCGATCCGGGTCCGCCGAGGGGCGGCGCGAAAGAAAGCGAAGAGAGAAAATAGGAAAAAAACAACTCCACGCTCCAAACCCCCGAAGAAACAGGGGGTTTGACTTTTATCCCCCGCCCGTTTATTCTGAATTTCAGATTCTGAAATTTATATTTCAAACCAATGGGAGGAGTTCCGGTAAAACATCACACCAGTTCCAAAGTCGGCCGCCGGCGGTCGCATATGGCGCTAAAAAAGGCCAATTTGTCCGTTTGCGGCAATTGTCAGGCGCCGGCCGTCGGTCATCGTTATTGCGGCCAATGCGGTTATTATAAATCCAAGCCGATCAAGGAACCGAAGATTAAAATAAAGAAAACCCGTTAAAGTTGGCGGGTTTTTCCGCTTTGAAATTCGCCAAATGGCTACCAGACAGTTGTGCCGCTCGGTCGTTATCCAGTCCCTTTACGAATGGGATTTTTCCGGAAGGAAAATCGATCTCGTTGATATTCTGGAGCGCAATATCAAAGAATTCGCTCCGGGGGTTGACGAGCCGGATTTTATCTGGAATCTGGCCAACGGCATTGTCGGGCGGATGGAGGAAATAGATAAAATCATTGAAAAAGCGGCTCCCGAATGGCCGCTGGAACAGATTTCCGTCGTTGATCGGAACGTTCTGCGGCTGGGTCTTTATGAATTACTTTTCGCCAATCGCGACGAGGTGCCGCCGAAAGTCGCCATCAACGAAGCGATAGAACTCGCGAAAAGCTACGGCGGACAGAACTCCGGAAAATTCATCAACGGCGTTCTGGGAACGATTTACCGCGAGATCGGCGAGCCCGGCAAAGACCACAAAAAAGAAGAGGCCGGCGAAAAAGAAAAAACCGCCGGAGGAAAAACGGGGGAAAAAACGAAAGAAAAAACAGAAGAACCGGAAGCCGGCGAGCGGCACTAATTTTTTTACAATGGACGTTTCACGGCTGGAATTTAAAATCGGAGTCGTTTTCAAAAACAAGAATCTGTTGCTGGAGGCCATCACGCACCGCTCCTATCTCAACGAGAATTCTCAATGGGGCACTCCCCATAACGAGCGGTTGGAATTTTTGGGCGACGCCGTTCTGGAGCTTGTCGTTACCGAGCACCTTTTTAATTCTTATCCGGCGGAGCCGGAGGGATATCTGACCAGCTTGCGGGCGGCTCTGGTCAATTACGTGACGCTCGCGAAGACGGCCGGCGATATCGGACTTCAGGACTTTATTCTGATGTCCCGCGGAGAAATGAAAGACACCGGGCGGGCGCGGGAAGTTATTTTGGCGAATGCCATTGAAGCGCTGATCGGCGCCGTTTATCTTGACGGCGGTTTTGAAGAAGCGGCAAAAATCATTGAACGATTTTTATTGCCGCGCCTTCCGGAAATCGTTGAACAGCGTCTTTATCGCGATCCGAAAAGCCGCCTTCAGGAAATCGCCCAAGAAAAAAAGAAAGTGACGCCGGTTTATAAACTCCTTGAGGAATGGGGTCCCGATCATAAAAAGATATTCAAAATGGGCGTTTATTTCGGCGAAGAGCTTGTCGCGCAGGGAGAGGGATATTCCAAGCAGGACGCCGAAGTGGAAGCGGCGAAAAGCGCCATTAAGGCCAGAAATTGGGAATGAATCTCAAGCGTCTGGAAATAGCCGGATTCAAGTCGTTCGCCAATAAAACGGCGCTTGATTTTTCGCGCGGCATCGTGGCTATCGTCGGACCGAACGGTTCCGGGAAATCAAACATCATTGACGCCGTCCGCTGGCTTCTCGGAGAAAGGGATTCGCGGAGCTTGCGAGGCGGAAAGGTTGAGGACTTGATTTTCGCCGGAACGCCGGGGAAGCCGTCTTTGGGAATGGCGCAGGCCTCCCTTTTTTTTGACAACGAATCCGGATTTTTCCCCGTTGATTTCAGCGAAGTGTCGGTGACGAGAAAGGTTTTCCGCGACGGCGCTTCGCAGTATTTTCTGAACAAATCGGAAGTCCGGCTCAAAGACGTCGTTGATTTTTTCGCCCGCTCGCGGCTGGGAACGAAGGGGCTCGTCATTATCAATCAGGGCAACAGCGATATTTTCGTAAAGGCATCACCGGCGGAAAGAAGGATTATGATTGAGGAGGTCTTGGGTTTGCGCGAATATCAATTGAAAAAAATAGAAGCGGAAAAGAAGCTCAAAAACACGGCTTTTAATCTGGAGAAAGCCGGGGCGATGATCGGCGAGCTTGAGCCGCATCTGCGGTCGCTGAAGCGCCAGACGTCCCGCTGGGAAAAAAGAAGCGAATTAGAAAGCCAATTGAAAGATTTGGAAGCGCGGTATTTCGCCCGCGAAGCCGGACTGATTGAGGGCGACTTCAAAAAAATCTCTCCCTTGCTTGAAGAAATCAGCCGTGACATCAAAGATCGGCAAAAAGAAGTTCTGGCAAGCGAGAAAAAACTTGCGGCTGTGGAAGCGGGCCGGCCGAAACAGCGCGAAGATCTTGTCGGCATTAAAGAAAAACTGGGAAATCTTTCCGAAAGCCGTCTGAAATTGCAGAAAGAACTTGGCCGTCTTGAGGCCCAGCTGGATTTTTTGAGCCGTCCGCGCCGCTCCGATCTCGGCCTGAAAATAGAGGATTTGTCCGAATTGCTGAAAGAAATCCGCGGAACCATCGGCGACTGCCTGAAAAAAGACGACTGGCCGAAAATCCGTTCCGAGTTGAAAGATCTGCTGGAAAAAATAAATGGAGCGTTTAAAACGAAAAGCGGGGAGGACGACGAGGAATTGAAAATCCTAATCGGGACGAAAGAGAAAATCGTCTCCGATTTGAAATCGCTGGAGAACGAAATCGGCGGTTTGGACGAGGCGGAGAAGCGGCTCTCGCTGGATTTGGACGGCTTTAACCAGGCTTTCCGGAGCGCGTTCGGCGAATTGGAAGCCGCCAGGGAAAAATTGGCCGAATTGGAAATGCGCAAAAACAAACTGGCGCTGGAAAAAGAGCATTGCGATTTCCGAACGCGGGAATTGGAACAGCGGGCCGCGCAATTCGGCGGAACGCTGGCGGAATATATTAAAAAAAGCCGCGAAGACGACGGAGATCCCGATGCTTCGTTTGACGCCGCGACGGCCGAAAAAAAGATTTTCCGCCTGCGCGGCGAACTTTCCGTCATCGGCGACGTTGACGAGGCGATTTTGAAAGAAGCGCGGGAAACCGAAGAGCGTCACGGATTTTTAGCGGCGCAGATTACCGATCTTGAAAGGGCGTCCGTTGATCTGGAGGCGCTTATCGGCGAATTAAACGAAAAGATCCGCGGCGAGTTCGTCGGCGCGCTTAAAACGATTGACGGAGAGTTTAATAATTATTTTCGGCTGATGTTCGGCGGCGGGAAGGCGAAATTAATCGTTAAAAAAATAGAAACGAAAAACATAATAGCCGGCGAAGAGGATGTGGAAGAAAAAATAAAAGAAGCCGAGGAGGAAATCGGCGGAAAAGAAGAATTGGGCGACATTGGAATAGAAATCAGCGTTGATTTGCCCAAAAAAAGGATCAAGTCGCTCGGGATGCTGTCGGGAGGAGAGAAGAGCCTGGTTTCCATCGCCGCTCTTTTCGCGCTGGTGTCCGTCAGTCCACCGCCGTTTCTGGTGCTGGACGAAATAGACGCCGCTTTGGATGAAAAAAACACGAAACGCTTCGCGGCCCTGCTGAAGACGTTTTCCGAGAAAACGCAATTTATCATCGTTACGCACAATCGGGCGACGATGGAGGCGGCCAATCTTTTGTACGGCGTGACGATGGACAAAGACGGCGCGTCAAAGGTGCTGTCGCTGAAACTTGAATGACGGGGGTTGATTTTTTATTTTCCTTCGGTTAAAGTAAATAAACATGTTAGCCATCAAACTGAAAAGAATCGGCAAAAAAAAGCAGGCGAGTTACCGCGTCGTGGTGGCGGAAAAGCGCTCCAAAGCCGGCGGAAAATACGTTGAAGATTTGGGTTGGAACAATCCTCACTCCGATAAATTCAACGTAAACGCCGAAAGAGCGAAGTATTGGCTGCAAAACGGCGCGCAACCGACCGACTCCGTTTTTAATCTCTTAGTGAAAGCCGGAGCGGTTTCCGGACCGAAAAAGCCGAAAGGAAAAGCGAAAAAAGAAGCGGAAGCCGCTGTGAAATAAAGAAAAGGTCGAGCGAATGATTTAAGAAAGAACATCAACAATGTCCAAAGAGGCGATTGATAAAGAATTTCTGGAATATCTCGTGAAGTCCATCGTGGATCATCCGGAGGACGTCAAAGTTGAAAGAAAAGTTGACGAAATGGGCGTTTTGCTTTCTTTAAAGGTGAATTCCAAGGATATGGGCCAGGTGGTCGGCCGTCAGGGTTCCACCGCCAAATCCATCCGTTCTCTCTTGAGAATAGTCGGCATCAAAAACAATGCCCGCGTCAATCTTAAAATAGAAGAGCCGGAGGGCGGTCTCCGCTCTCGGGAAGCCGGCCCGGTTTCCGGTTTGGCCGACGATCTTAAAATATAGGTTTTTTAGGCGACCGACCGAGAAAGCCGTGCTATAATAACAGCGCGGTTTTTTGTTTTTAAGCCGGAAACGGCGCGGGATTATGCTGAAATTCGATATCATCACGATTTTTCCGAAGATTTTTGATTCGTATTTAAACGAGTCAATTTTAAAGCGCGCGCGGGAAAAGGGGCTGATAAGCGTTAAAATCAGCAATTTGCGCGATTTCGCGTCCGATAAACATAAAAAAGTTGACGACCGGCCTTTCGGCGGCGGGCCGGGCATGGCGCTCAAGATTGAGCCCTTGATAAAAGCGCTGCGCTCAATTTTGAGAATTTCCAATTTCCAATTTCCAATTTCCAAACAAATTTCAAATTCAAAATTCAAAAAAACAAAAATTATTTTATTTACGCCGGGCGGGAAGCAATTTGACAATAAAACAGCGGCGCAATTGGCGAAAAATTGCGACAATCTTATTTTGATTTGCGGGAGATACGAAGGAATAGACGCTCGGGTTAAAAAAGTGATTCAAGATTCAAGATTCAAGATTCAAGAAATATCAATGGGGCCGTATGTTTTGACCGGCGGAGAGCTTCCGGCGATGGTTTTAATTGACGCGGTTAGTCGCCAAATTTCCGGAGTTTTGGGTAAAAGCGAATCTCTTGAAGAAAAACGATTCGGCGTCGGCGTGCCCGTTTACACACGGCCGGACGTTTTTGAATTCGGCGGAAAAAAATACCGCGTTCCGCGCATTCTTCTTTCCGGCGACCATCGGGCGATAGAAGAATGGCGGAAAAAAATCGCGAAAAAAACAGCCTCTCGGCGTTGACATTTGCCGTTCGGGAACTTAAATTGAATAGTGCTTGTTTCAAAACATATCTAAGCCGCGGGCGGAGATAATTCGGAGACAAGCCCGTCGTTATACGGGGCTTGCCCCGCGGCACGAATATTCTTATATTTATCTCGATTCATTTCGGAAAAAAATGGACAGAAAAAAAACACTGCTTCTTTTATCGCTGATTTTCGTTTTAACGGCCGCGGCCGCCGTTTTTGTTTACCCGAAATGGCTGGGAGGGAAATATCTTCCTTGGCGACTGGGCCTTGATCTGGTCGGGGGCGCGCATCTTATTTATGAAATTGACATGGCTAACGTTAATTCCGCCGAGCGCGACTCGGTAGCCAACGGTCTGCGCGACGTGATTGAAAAAAGGGTGAATCTTTTCGGAGTCAGCGAACCGCTGGTGGAAGTGGCCCGCTCTTCGGATTCTTACCGCTTAATCGTTGAATTAGCCGGTATTAAAGACGTCGCCACCGCCGTTAATCAAATCGGACTGACGCCCTTTCTTGATTTTCGGGAAGTGGAAATCGGCGATGACGGCCAGCCGAAAAATTTTACCGCGACGCCGCTGTCCGGCCGTTACATTTCCGGCGCCCGGCTTGACTTTGATCAGACGACTTTCGCTCCGCGGGTGGCGCTTCAGTTCAACGACGAAGGAGCGAAAATTTTTGAAGAATTGACCGCAAAGAACGTCGGCAAGCCGATTGCCGTTTTTTTGGACAACGCCTTAATGGAAATGCCGACGGTGCGTGAAAAAATTTCCGGCGGCAAGGCGCAGATCACCGGCCAATTTACCCTGGAGGAGGCGAAAAAGCTGGTTGAACGATTTAACGCCGGCGCTTTGCCCGCCCCGATTAATCTGGTCAGCCAGCAGGTAGTGGGGGCGAGCTTGGGGCAGGATTCTTTGAATAAGGCGATTTACGGCGGAGCCGTCGGGACGGCGCTGGTGGCGATTTTTATGATAATCTATTACCGCGGATTCGGTTTTGTTTCCGTTCTGGCGCTTTTTTCTTATATCGCTTTAACGCTTGGCGTAATGAAGCTTTTGGGAATCACGCTGACGCTCGCCGGCATCGCCGGTTTTATCCTGTCCATCGGCATGGCGGTTGACGCCAATATTTTAATATTTGAACGCGCCAAGGAAGAATTGCGCAGGGGGCTTATGAAAAAAAGCGCCATTGAGGAAGGGTTTAAAAGAGCGTGGTCGTCCATCCGCGATTCCAACATCGCGACCGTCATCAGCTCCGTCATTTTGTATTACCTTACTTCAAGTTTCGTGAAGGGCTTCGCTCTGACGCTTTTGATCGGAGTTTTAATCAGCATGTTCAGCGCCATAACGATATCAAGGTCGCTTTTAAGAGCGTTTGCCGGAAATAAATAAAACGGATAACCGATTATGAATATCATAGGACGCAGAAAAATATTTTTGTCGGTAGCGGCGGTTTTGACTGTTGCCGCCATCATTGCTGTTTTATTTTTCGGCTTGAAGCAGGGGATTGACCTGGCGGGCGGAAGTTTGTGGCAGCTGCGAATCGCCGCCGAACCGTCGGCCGATTTGCTCAAGGATTTTTTTCGCGAACGGGCGTCTCAGGGTGGCGTAATCGGCGACGCGATTGTCAGCCGCGAATCGTCAACGAACAGCTTTATCGTCAGAACCGGGGAAATTTCCGAAGCCGATCATCAGCGCCGCCTGGCCGCTTTGCGGGAGCGTTTTGGAGAAATTGAAGAGTTGCGTTTTGAAAATATCGGTCCGGCGATCGGAAATGAATTGAGAAAAAAAGCGATTTGGGCAGGCGTTTTGGTGCTTTTGGGTATTTCCCTGTACATCACCTATGCTTTTCGCAAGGTGGCGTATCCCGTCAAATCGTGGAAATACGGAGTGATCGCCTTAATCACTTTGTTTCACGACGTTATTATTCCGACCGGCTTGGCCGCTTTTCTGGGGTGGCGGCTTGGAACGGAGATTGACACCAGCTTCATCGTGGCCTTGCTTGTCATTATGGGATTTTCCATTCATGACACCATAGTTGTTTTTGACCGGACGCGGGAAAATCTTCTTCTAAGCCGCTCGTCAAAAGTTGATCTGGAGAGCGTCGTCAATCAAAGCGTCAACGAAACGCTGGCCCGCTCGGTAAACACCTCGCTGACTCTGGTTCTGGTCGTCGCGGCGCTTTACTTCCTCGGCCCGGCTTCTTTAAGCACATTTCTTTTGATTATTTTAACCGGAACGATTGTCGGCACCTATTCCTCCATTTTCGTCGCGAGCCCTCTGCTGGTCGTTTGGCACAAGCTTTCAAAAACATAAGCGGACTTATGAGCCGGCGCATCGCCTTGACTTAAGTTTTCAAAGATTGTATTCTGAATCATATGCTAAAAAAGCCGATGGAAATTGAAAAAGTTATCGCCGAGGCATTATCCGGTCTGGAACCGCGGCAGAGGAACGTTTTGGAGAAGAGATTTGGATTGAAAAACGGAAAAGAAACAACGCTGGCGGAACTGGGAGAGGCCCACGAAGTGACGCGCGAGAGAATCCGGCAGATTGAAACCGGCGCCATTAAGGAGATTCGGGAAAAAATCGGCGGCGGTCGCGGCATTTTTGACGCCGTGAGGGATTATTTGAAAAATTACGGCGGGGCGCGCCGGGAGGATCTTTTGCTCGGCGATTTGCGCTCTTTATTCGCCAGCGCTTCTCCTTTCGGAGTTTTTTCCGCTCAAATGAAATTTTTACGCGAGGTTTTCGGGGATGTTCGGCTGTTTCCCGAAAACGAGGGTTTGCGCTCTTTCTGGTATCTTAACGAAGAAAATAAAAAAACGGCCATCAAACTTATCGGCGACTTGGCCAGGATTCTCGCTTCCAAAAAAGAAGAGGTTATTACGCATAAGAAATTTGATTCTTTATTCGGCAAGGCGCTGGCCCCCCACGCCCTGAAGGACTTCATCGGCTTAAATTTCCTGAGCATTTCCAAGAAATTTAATTCCAATCCTTTCGGCGATTTTGGCTTGTCCGAATGGCCGGAAATAACCCCGAAAAGAATAGGCGACAAGGCGTATCTGGTGCTTAAAAAAACGGCCCAGCCGATGCATTTTCGGGAATTGACCAAAGCGATAAATCTCGCGAAATTTGACCGGCGGACGGCTTATCCGCAGACGGTTCATAATGAACTGATTAAGGACTCCCGCTTTGTTTTAGTCGGTCGCGGCTCCTACTCGCTGAGAGAATTCGGGCTTTTACCCGGAACAGTCAAGGAAATAATCGCGCGTTTCATCAAAAAACGAGGACCGATGAATTCCGAAGATGTCGCGGCCGTCGTTTGTTCCGAGCGGCTGTTCAAAAAGAACACCGTTTTATTGAACTTACAGAACAAAAAACTTTTCAAAAGATTGGACGACGGCCGTTATTCGCTCATCCGCGACGCTTAAAGCCGCACAAAAATGATTCCCGAAATCATAAACAGCGTCGTCGAAGTTTTTTCCGCCGTTTGGTGGATCGTTCTTCCCTTGACGCTTTTTTTTGTTTTTCGCGATCTCTGGCTGCAATATGTCCGCGGCGAATACCGGAAGTCAATCCAATGGGTCACGCTTGAGGTTAAGGTTTCCCGCAATATTTTAAAGACGCCGAAAGCGATGGAGCAGATTTTTGCCGCCGCCCACGCCACTTATTCTTTCGGCATCAAGCCGTTTGACAAATGGTGGGAGGGGAAAATAGAGGATTGGACGTCTTTTGAAATAGTCGGGCATTCCGGCGGGGTTTATTTTTTCATTAGAACGGCCGCGAAATATCGCAATCTGATTGAATCAGCCGTCTATTCGCAATATCCCGACGCGGAAATTCGCGAATCCGACGATTATACCGACCTTTTCCCGTCCGTTTTGCCCAATAAAACCTACGATATTTGGGGGTGCGATTTTATTCTGGCGCGGGAAAGCGCCTATCCCATCAGGACCTACCCGTATTTTGAGGCGACCGTTGAGGAACAACGGCTGGATCCGGTGGCGGCCGTTACCGAAGTGATGTCCAAATTAAAAGAGGGCGAGACGATCTGGCTGCAGGTTTTAATCAGGCCGACCGGCGATTCATGGAAAAAGGAGGGAGAGGAAATAGTCGGCAAATTGATCGGGAAAAAACCGGCGGTGAAATCAAGTTTTCTTTCCGAAGTCGGCGAATTCGCCAAAAATTTGCTTATCGCGCCGTTTGGAGAGCCGGTATGGAGCGAAAAGTCGGCATCCGCCGCGTCGGCGGCTCCGCCCTTGACTCCCGGCGGCAAGGAGATCATCAAAGAGGTGGAAAATAAAATTTCCAAAATCGGCTTTGAAACCGACATCCGCTTCATTTACATTGACCGGAAAGACAGCTTTACCCGCTCAAACATCGCGGCGATAATGGGGGCGTTCCGCCAATTCAATACCCAAAATCTTAACGCTTTCAGACCGGCGTCCGAAACAATCACCGTCGCCCGACAGCCGTTCAAAAAAAAGAAAGAATATCTGCGGAAGCGCTTTTTGTACTGGGCTTACCGCGTTCGCCTTATGCCCGTCAAATTGCCGGTTTTAAACATTGAAGAATTGGCGACTATTTATCATTATCCGACGATGTACGTGGAGGCGCCGATGTTGCGGCATGTTGAATCCAAAAAGGGGGGAGCGCCGGTCGATTTACCGATAGAATAGAATAACACTCCGATTCCGCTTTATTATGGACGAAAAAATCACAATTTTAGGTAAAACCAATTTCCGCAACGCGGAGGTTCGGTTCGGCATCAAGCGGGACGACCGGCGCCGGCATATATACGTTATCGGAAAAACCGGCATGGGCAAAACGGAGCTTCTTAAGAATATCGCCGTTTCCGATATCCGCGCCGGCTACGGCATCGGCATTATTGATCCGCACGGAGAATTTGCCGATGAACTTTTGAACTACATTCCCAAAGAACGGCTGGACGACGTCATTTATTTCAATCCGTCGGATTCCGATTTTCCCATCGCTTTCAATCCGCTGGAGCAGGTCGGAAACGAACAGCGGTTTCTCGTCGCCTCCGGCATTATGGGAGTTTTCAAAAAAATCTGGCCCGATGTCTGGTCGGCGCGGATGGAATACATTTTAAACAACGCTCTTTTGGCTCTTTTGGAATATCCCAATTCCACGATTCTCGGAGTGATGCGCCTGCTTTCCGACAAGGATTACCGCAAAAAAGTGGTGGACAATCTGCAGGATCCGGTCATTAAAAATTTCTGGGTCAATGAATTTTCCCGCTACTCCCAGAAATTTGAAACGGAAGCGACGGCGGCCATTCAGAACAAGATAGGCCAGCTGATCGCCAATCCGCTGATGCGCAACATTATCGGCCAGCCGCATTCCGCGATCAATCTTCGCAGGGTGATGGACGAACAGAAAATTTTTATCGCCAATCTTTCCAAGGGGAGAATCGGCGAGGACAACTCATCTCTTTTGGGAGGAATGTTGATTACCAAATTGCAATTGGCGGCAATGTCGCGGGCCGACGTTTCGGAGGCGGAACGCAAGGATTTTTACTTGACCGTTGACGAATTTCAAAATTTCGCCACCGATTCTTTCGCCAATATATTTTCCGAGGCGCGCAAGTATCGTTTAAACCTCATCGTCGGACATCAATACATTCGCCAGCTGATGCACGAACAGAATACCAAAGTGCGGGACGCGGTTTTCGGCAATGTCGGCACGGAAATCTGTTTCCGCGTCGGAGCGGAAGACGCGGAATTTCTGGAAAAGGAATTCACCCCGAATTTCTTGGCCGCCGACCTGATAAATCTCGCCAAATACAATATTTACATCAAACTGCTGATTGACGGAGCCGCCTCTCGTCCGTTTTCCGCCGTCACCCTTCCTCCTCCGCCGGTCACCGAAGAGGTTTTCCGCGACGTCATTATTGAAAATACGAGAGTCAAATACGCCACCAAGCGGGAATTGGTGGAAAAGCGAATCGCTCAAGAATGGCAGCCGGAAGATAAGATGATGGACGAAAAAATAATGCGGCGCGAGGAAAGGCCGCTGTCGCAGGCGCTTGGCGCCAAAGAGCCGTTCAGAAGACCGTTTTCGCCGCGCAAAGACGATTATCTTTCGCGGGAAAAAAAGCACGTTAATATCGGAGAATTGCGGGAAGCGCTGTCGCGTTCTTTGGATAAACAACAGGATCAAAACGGAAGGCAAAATGACCAGAAGAGAATTTAGAATATAGCGAGTAGGCAATAGGCGCGCCGAGCGAGCCGAGAATTTAGAATATAGCGAGTAGAATCTACTGCCTATTCGCTAAATTCTTCTTCTGTCGTTGACTTTTTATTTTTGCCCGATTAAAATTTTACGGCTGTATGTTGAGCATCAACGATTTGGAAAACAGTTCGCTGATTGTTTTAAACGGCGATCCTTACGCCGTTTTGGAAGTTCGCCACCAGCACATCGGACGGGGCGGGTCAAACGTTCAGGCGCGGCTTAAAAATCTGCGCACTGGCCAGGTTTTGGAACGCAATTTCAAACCGGCGGACTCTTTTGATGAAGCAGAAATAGAAAAGAAAAAAACGCGCTTTCTCTATGAGCATCGCGGGACTTTTTGGTTTGTTGATTCCGACAATCCGAAAAACAGGTTTTCCCTGCCGGTTGAAATTTTGAGCGGTAAGGGAGGGTTTTTAAAGCAAAATCTGGACGTTATCGCCGTAGAATTCAGCGGCAACGTCATAGCCGTGGAACTGCCGATTAAAATTGATTATAAAGTAACGGAAGCGCCGCCGGCCGTTCGCGGAAATACGGCGCAGGGCGGAACGAAGACGATCGTTTTGGAAAACGGCCTGAAAGTAAACGCTCCCTTGTTCATTAACGACGGCGACATCGTCAGAGTGAACACGGAAACGGGAGAATACATTGAACGGGTGGAAAAGGCGTGATAATGAAGAATGATTTCGCCGGTTTCATTGACTCGTTGTTCGGTTTTATTTATTCTACAGGGCAGGACATTAACGAGGGAACCCGACGATCAACGACCGGAAAGGAGATCCGCTATGAGAAAAAGTCAAGCGTTTTTCTAATTCTGTCAGTTAATAAGACCAGCGATATTCAGTTTTGTGTTTCATCATCATCCAAACGACATTGACCAGCTGACGGCGCAGGCAGACCAAGGATTGCGCTTT
>JACRHY010000039.1 GCA_016215765.1 Parcubacteria group bacterium | reverse complement strand
GCCTGCCAAGAAAGCTGAACGAGCTATTGAAATCGCTCCCGGCAGGACATAGCCGTATATTGTCATATGTCTGCCAGCATATCTGCCTTGCATAATCTTTTTCAATGCCTTGGGTGGATAGTATCATATGAACCAGCGCACTCTCTTGCAGAGTGCCAAAAGTTGTGCTATAAAGGAAAGGAAAAAATCATTATTTACCAATGAAGCCATTTAATCGTTTTACCATCAAGGCGCAGGAAGCTCTTCAGAACGCGCAGGATTTGGCGGCTCAGCGAGGACACGGCGAACTCAAAGCCGTTCATCTTTTGGCTTGTCTGATTGACGACGAACAGACGCTTGTCCGGCCGATTTTGACGCAATCGGGAGTGGATATTCATCTGATGGATCAGGAATTGGATCGGGAGCTTGATTCTTTGCCAAAAATCGTCGGCGGATCAACCGTCGGTCAGCTTTACCTTTCGCGGGAGCTGATGGAAATTCTGGATTGTTCCGCCCGAATAGCGTCCCAGCAAAAAGACGAGTATGTTTCCTGCGAGCATTTGATTTTGGCCGTTTTGGAAACCGCCTCTTCGGCGCAGCGGATTTTGAGCCGTTTCGGAGTTCGACGGGACGCGGCGTTGAAAATTTTGGCGCAATTGCGCGGTTCGGCGCGGGTAACAGACGAAACGCCCGAATCAAAATTCCAGGTTTTGGAAAAATACGCCGTTAATCTGACGCAGGCGGCGCGCGACGGAAAACTTGATCCCGTCATCGGACGCGAAGAGGAAATCAGGCGGCTCATTCAGATTTTAAGCCGAAGAACCAAAAATAATCCGGTTTTAATCGGTGAACCGGGAGTCGGCAAGACGGCGATCATTGAAGGATTGGCTCAGCGCGTCATCAGCGGAGAAGTGCCGGATACGCTGAAAAATAAAGAGATCGTCATGCTTGATCTGGGATCGCTTATCGCCGGAACGAAATTCCGCGGCGAATTTGAGGATCGTCTCAAGGCGTTTATAAAAGAAATCAAAAACGCCGCCGGCCGCATTATTCTTTTTATTGACGAGATTCACACCATTGTCGGCGCCGGCGCGGCCGAAGGAGCGGTTGACGCCTCCAATCTTCTGAAGCCATCTCTGGCGCGCGGCGAACTGCGCGCCATCGGAGCGACGACCATCAGGGAATACCAGCGCCACATTGAAAAAGATCCCGCCCTGGAAAGGCGCTTTCAGCCGGTTATGGTGGAAGAGCCGGGCATTGAAGACAGCATCGCCATTTTGCGCGGCTTGAAAGAAAAATACGAAATACATCACGGAATAAAAATCAGCGACGAGGCGATAATCGCCGCCGTCAATCTCTCCGCTCGTTATATCGCCGACCGTTTTCTTCCGGATAAGGCCGTTGATTTGATAGACGAAGCGGCCGCCGCGCGGCATCTGGAAACCGAAAGCTTGCCGGCCGAGATTGAAAAAATGCGCCGCGAAATCACCCGTCTGGAGGTTGAAAAGTCGGTTTTATCCAAAGAGGGGGCGAAAGGGGAGGGCCGGCTTAAAACGCTGGGCAAAAAACTGGCGGAATTGAAAAAAGAAAACGATGAATTTTCCGCTCTCTGGCAAGCGGAAAAAATCACGCTTGATAATTTCCGCAATCTGCGCCGTCGCATTGACAATTTGCGCCGCGAAGAAGAGCTGGCGGAACGGGAAGGCAATTTGGAAAAAGTGGCGCAGATTTCGTACGGCGAACTGCCGGCGGCGGAAAAAGAATTCGCCGCTTTTGAGAAAAAATATTTTTCCAAAAACCGCAAAACCGGAAGTCAATTTCTCAAAGAAAGCATTGACGAAGAAGACGTCGCGGCCGTTGTTGCCCGCTGGACCGGCATTCCGGTGGCGAGAATGCTTGAATCGGAAAGTCAGAAGCTGATGAAAATTGAGGAAATTTTATCCCAACGGGTTATCGGACAGGAAGAAGCCATCAAATCGGTGGCGCGCGCTTTGCGGCGGGTGCGGGCGGGATTGGCCGACGAAAATCGCCCGCTCGGTTCATTTATGTTTCTCGGTCCGACGGGCGTCGGGAAAACCGAGCTGGTGAAAACACTGGCGGATTTTATGTTCAACGACGAAAAGTCGCTGATCCGCATAGATATGTCGGAATATATGGAAAAGCACGCCGTTTCCCGTCTTGTCGGTTCGCCCCCCGGTTATATCGGCCACGAAGAAGGAGGACAATTGACGGAAGTCGTCCGTCACCGCCCCTACAGCGTTATTTTGTTTGACGAAATAGAAAAGGCGCATCCGGAGGTCTTCAATATTCTTCTTCAGGTTTTGGACAACGGCCGGCTGACGGACAGCAAGGGAAAAGTCGTGAATTTTAAAAACGCGATTATCGTGATGACTTCCAACGTTGGCGGCGAATACTTCAAGGAAATTTCCCGTTTGGGATTTTCCGCCTCCGACGAAGAAGCGGCCCGGAATCGGGAAGAGGAATCCCGCTCCCGCGTGAACAAAGCGCTGAAAGCGACTTTTCGGCCGGAATTTTTAAACCGAATAGACGACATCGTCGTTTTCAATCCTCTTCGGCGAAAAGATATTGAAAAAATCGTTGACATTCAGCTTGATCTCGTGAAAAAGCGGCTGGCCGATCGCCGCGTTAAAATCGCGATTGACGCCGCGCTTAAAAATCACATTCTTGAAAAAGGATTTGATTCGGAATTCGGCGCCCGGCCGATCAGGCGGTTTATTCAGAAAGTCATCGTTGACCGGCTGGCCGATAAAATTATCAGCGGCCAAATAAAAAATGGTTCAAAGGTTAAAATCGGTTTTAAGGAATCCGCCGTTACGATTAGCGCTTAAAGCGGCGCTGTTCGGGCTGGCTTTATTTTGGGTCGGTTCAAGCGGATTGATTGCCGATCCGTCTACCGGACGGGTGGGGCCGCTTTTGTTTTTCGTTTTTCTCTCGTCTCTTCTCTACTTTCGCCGAATCCAGCATCCCGCTTTTTTCGGATCTTTTCTGGTTTTGATTTGCGCCGCCGTCATCGCGCTGTTTTTTCTCAAAGGCGGCTTCGGCGCGCTCACCGCGGGCGGATGGCTTGCCCCGCAAAATGCGGGGCTTGCCGTCGCGGGTATTTTGTTTTTCGTTTTGACGTTTATTCTTCTGCTGGGAACCAAAGACCTCGTTTTCGCCAATCGGCCGGCGGTTTTTTACGCGGCCGCCAATCTGCTTTTTGTGGCGGTTTTTTCTCTTTTTTTTCTTGCCGAAAAAACCTCGTATTTTTTCATTGAATACTTTTTGGTTTTTGCGGCTTCTTTCGTTCTGTTCAAAAACATTTTCAATTTTCTGGCGCCTTATTTTCCGCGCCGCCATCTTTTAATCGCCGCCGTTTCGGCGTTGACGGTTTCGGAAATGGCCTGGGCCGTCGCTCTTTTGCCTCTCGGCTTCATCAATTCCGCGGCGCTGTTGCTGACGGCGGCTTATGTCCTAAGCGATTTTTCTCTGCGTCATCTGAGCGGAAACCTGAAACGCTCCGCCGTTTTTCGCGGAGTCGTCGTCTTGGCCGCGATTTTCACGATTATTCTTATTTCGTCCCGTTGGGGAATTTAACCTGCCCGCCGTCTCCTGTCTGTGCGTGACGCGCGCGGCTTTGACGCTACAATCCAAAAAGAAAGCCCGGACGGACTGCTTGGTATCATTGATGATACCAAGCAGTTGCTAACTTTTTGATAGAGATTTAGATTGCGGAATATTCCCCGGTATCATTGGTGAGACCGGGCGGTTTTGGCGCCGCGACCCCAAAAAGTCCGGACGGATGGCGCGGTATCATTGGTGAGACCAAGCAGTTGCTAACTTTTTGATAGAGATTTAGATTGCGGAATATTTCCCGGTATCATTGATGAGACCGCGCGGCTTTGACGCTACAATCCAAAAAGAAAGCCCGGACGGATGGCGCGGTATCATT
>JACRHY010000038.1 GCA_016215765.1 Parcubacteria group bacterium | reverse complement strand
GGAATAGAATACGGCCTCATGAATCGTTGAATTATTTGACTCCTGAAGCCTATTATCGAAAATGGCAAACTGGTCGATTGCCGACAAAAGATGTTATTACCCTACAAACCTAAGTGGTCAATATCTATCTGAACCTGGACAACCAAAATCCCCCGCTTTAACGGGGGATTTTGGTTGCCGGTTTGCCGTTAGGCGAGCGGCACAGCGACTTCCTTGGCTTCTTTCCGGCCGTTGCCGACGAAAGCGTATCTGCGGTTCAAGAAGTAGGCGATGAGCGTCAGGACGGCGATAATGAGGAAGATCAGTCTCGCGGCGGTAGTGAAGATTCCGGAAAAAATATCCGACAGCAGGGCGGTCAGCGTTCGCGGTCCTTCGGCGACAATCGTCGCCGCGGTGGCGATCTCCGGCTGGACGGCGCCGTTTTTGTCGGCGTAGGAAGCCGTCGCCGTCACCGTCAGATAATTTTCATTTTTCAGATCTTTGGAGGTCTTCAGCTTGAAAGCGATCGCCTTGCCGATATTGGCGTTCAGATCGCCGAGATTGTAAGAGAATCCGCTTCCGTTCGGCGTGAAGCCGTCGCCCGATTCAACAACCGTCATTTCGTCGGGGATTTCTATTTTAACGGAAACATTTTTGGCGATTCCCCTTCCGCCGTTGACGGCGGCCAGAGCGTAGCTAACCTCTTCGCCGGCTTTGACGCGATCCGGATTGGCCTGCAGAACCAGATTGATTTGCGGCAATTGGTCGCTCGGCACGTTCGCGTTCGCGGTCGGCGGAACGTAAACGGGCGGAATAATGTTGGGCACAAAGGGAACCGACGCGCCGTTTCTTACCGTCAAAGAATAGGAATTGGAAGCGTTGGAAATTGCGCCGGCGCCGTTGTCCCTGGAAGAAACATCCACCCGAACAACGAGGATGGAATAGGGATTCAGTCCGCTAAGCGCCCTGGTCCGGATGGTGATGTCCTGCCGGCTGCCCGCGACAATAATCGGAAAACGATAGGAAATGACATTGCCACTGATCGTTGAAGCGCCCGGGGCCTCAATGATCGTCAAACCGAAAGGCAGAGTGACGGTCGCGGTAACGTCGGTGGCCGGCGAAGAGCCGTTGTTGAGAATGGAGACGTAGTAAACAACCTCGCCTCCCGGCAGAATGTCCGTCCGATTGGCCGAAACGCTGACGGAAACCTGCGGCGCGAGAACGGCGGTCGTCACCTGATTGGATTCGGCCGAAACAAGATTGGAAGTCAGCTGGCCGCGGTTGGTTATTTGATAATTTCCCGTCGCGCCTCCTTTGACGCGGGCGGTGAAGGAAAGGGAATTAACCGACGCGCCGGCGGTCAAGGTTCCCGGATTCCAGACGACACGGTTCTGCGAAGAGTTATAGTAACCGCCGTTCGTCGCCGAAAGAAATTCCAGATTGGAAGAAAGATAATCGCCGAGTTCAACGTTGGAAAGCGCGGCATTGCCGGTGTTGGTAATGTCAAAGATGTAGCGCAGGGTATTTCCCGGCCAAGCGTTGTTTGAAGTTGAGCCGCCGTTCGGGTAGCTGACGTTCTCCACGCGCTGATTAATGCTGACGGCGGGATTGCCGGAAACGGTTACCGTCGCCTGGGTAGACGCCTGTCCGCCCGTTCCCGAGCAGGTCAGAACGTAAGAAGTCGTTACCGAAGGATAAACGATTTCCGATCCCGAGAGCGATTTTGATCCCGACCAGCCGCCGGAAGCCGAGCAGGAAGTCGCGTTGGCGGAAGACCAGCTGAGCGTCGCGTTCTGGCCCGGAGTAATCTGCGAAGGATTGGAATTCAAAGTGACGGTCGGAACGACGGTCGGCACAGCGATCGTTTCCGGAATCAGGCGTGCGCGGAAAACGACGTATCCTTGAGTCGGCCAGCCGCCGGCGATGTCGCCGATTCGCAATCCGTTGGCGCTGACGATTTCACTGCCGTTCTGGCCGTACGGAAGGGGCTGGGACGTCGCGCTGTTTTGATTGGGATAAAAACGCGTTGAGCCGGCCTCGTATTCCAATCGCTGGGACACGGCGTTTGAGACGACATAGGCGGTGTCGCCGAGGGGATTGGCGTTTTGCGCCCAAAGCGTCGCGCTCGGAGTGATGGAGGCGCCGTATCCGGTCGGGAAAGAAACGCGAACCCGGGTGTCACCGGCGGTTGAGCCGGAAACGGTGTTGTGGTAATAAATCATAAAACTGATGACGTCACCGTTGTCGGCGTAAACGGTCGTCGTCCAATTGGTTGAAGAATTGGGATTCTTCGTGTAATTGGAAACCCGCAGGGTTTTATAATCCTGCCAGTCGTTATTGAACGTCGGGGACGGCGTCTGGGCGCTGGCGGTCGGGGCGATCAAAACCAGCCCGACCAAGCCGGTCAGAACAATCGCCACCGAGGCAATTCCGAAATTAATGATTTTTTTCATATTTTTTTTATTTTAATTATTTATTCGTCCTTTTCTTCCAAATTTGCGTTCTCCGCGTTTTCGGCAAAGAAAGCAATTGAGAGGGGGATTACCCCCCGTTATGCCATGACTAAAAACTCGCGTGATAATACTAAAAGATAGCGAAAATGTCAAGCCCCTGTAAATTATGCCCCTCGGTCCTGCCTGCCTGCCGGCAGGCAGGTTTGTAGGACCGCGCGTTTCTATTTAATAGTTATCAACTTGTAAGGGGCGCGCGTTTGGGATTAAATGATTCCAAATGGTTCAAGTCAAGATGATTCCCCTTGCAGAACAGCTGGCGCGGCAGAGGCGCGCCGCTGAAGAACGGGAAGCCCGGCGCGCCGCCGCCGGTTGCAAACTGCCCTATCTTGATTTGACAAAAATTCCCATTGACGTGGACGCCCTGGCGCTCGTTGACGAAAAAGAAGCGCGGGAAGCGCGGCTGGTTTCTTTTCAGGCGGCGGGAAAAGAATTGGGGGTGGCGGTTATTGATCCTTCTTTGCCGAAAGCGCAAGCCATCGTTGAAAATTTGAAAAAGCGCGATTTTATCCCGACGGTCAGCGTCGTTTCCGCGAGCGGTCTGGAATACGCTTTCGGATTTTATCGCTTTGTCGTTAAAAGAGAGGAGGGCATCACTGGTCGGGTGGACATCGCCCAGGGGCGCATTGACGAACTGGCCAAAACGCTGAAGAGTTTGCCCGATCTGAAAAAAGCGATCGCCGAATTTAAAAGCCCGTACGTTTCCCAGATTCTGGAAATCGTTCTCGCGGGCGCGTTGGCTAACCACGCTTCCGACATTCACCTTGAACCCTCCGCCGAAAAGGCCGATTTTCGCCTGCGCATGGACGGCTTGCTGCACGAAGCGGCGGAAATCCAGACCGCCGCTTACGAATCGCTGGTTACCCGCATTAAACTGCTTTCCAATTTAAAAATAAACATTCACGACGAAGCGCAGGACGGCCGTTTCACTATCGGCGCCGGCAAAGCGGAAATTGAAATTCGCACCTCCGTCATTCCGTCCGAATTCGGCGAAACCATCGTGCTGCGCATTCTGGATCCGGCCGGCATTCACGTTACTCTCGCCGATCTCGGATTGCGGAGCGATGATCTGAAAATCGTTACGGAAGAGTTGAACAAACCCAACGGGATGATTCTCAACACCGGCCCGACGGGATCGGGAAAAACGACGACTCTCTACACTTTTTTACAGACGGTTTACGAGCCGGAAAGCAAAATCATAACGATAGAAGACCCCATTGAATATCATCTTGAAGGAATTGAGCAGACGCAGGTGAATGCCGAGGCCGGCTACACTTTCGCCAACGGCCTGCGCTCCATTTTGAGGCAAGATCCGGACATTATTCTGGTCGGTGAAATCCGCGATTTGGAGACGGCGGAAATCGCCATGCATTCGGCGCTGACCGGCCATCTGGTTTTTTCCACCCTTCACGCCAATTCGGCCGTCGGAGCCATTCCCCGTCTTATAGATCTCGGCGTCCGGCCTTCCATTATCGCTCCCTCCATGAATCTCGTCATTGCCCAGCGTTTGGTCAGGCGTCTTTGCCAAAACTGCCGCGTTCCGGCGGAAATCGGCGCCGATTTGAAGAAAAAAATCGGAAAATTCGTCGCCGCTCTGCCGCCGCGGGTAAATCACGACGATTATAAAGAAGCGAAGATTTTTTCTCCGAAGGGCTGTGAACAATGCAATAATTTCGGCTATCGCGGACGGGTGGCGATTTACGAGCTTTTGCTGATAGATCCCGCCGTTGAAGAATTGATCGCCAAAGAGCCGACCGAATTGGACGTGGAAAAACTCGCTTTCAAGCAGGGAATGACGACAATGCAGGAGGACGGAATTTTAAAAGCGATTGTCGGCGTAACTACCTTTGATGAGGTGGAGCGGCTGACCGGTCCCTTGCGATGGCGGGAATGAAAAATAATGGCAAACAAACGATAATGAAAAAACGATAATGAAAAATGGATAAAGATAAATAAAGAGCGCGTATCTCTGTGGGTTTGTTCGCGGTGAAGCGATGCGTGCCCTTTTGAATTAAAATTCAAAAGAGATTAGAATTTTTTCGAGGAGTAGTCCAGCCGAAGCCAGACTGTCCTAATTCTGGAAAAAATTCCGAGGACCCACAGAGATACGCGCTCTTTATTCGGTTTATTTCGCGCTTTCGCGCGTCGCACCATCCACCATACTTAGTGCGGAAATGGTAGCATAAAAAAGTTTGTTTGTCAATACATCCATATTATATCGTATAATGACACCCGTTTCGGCGAAAAACGCAAAAACAAGAAAAACATTTTAACACAGATGACTAATTTAAAACAGCCCTCCGCGGGAAACGAAGTAGATCTGGCTCTGCGTCCGGGCGGATGGGACGAATATATCGGTCAGGAGAACGTCAAAAAAAACTTGAACGTTATTTTGGAAGCCGCGAAAAGGCGGAGCGAGCCGAGCGATCATTTGATGTTTTACGGCCAAGCGGGACTCGGTAAAACAACCTTGGCGTATTTAGTCGCCAAAGAAATGGGGGCGCGATTGCGGATCACTTCCGGTCCGGCTTTGGACAAGGCCGGCGATCTGGCGGCGATTTTAAGCAGCTTGGAAGAAAACGACCTGCTTTTCATTGATGAGGCGCATCGCATCAATAAAACAATTGAAGAGGTGCTTTATCCGGCGATGGAAAACCGGAAACTTCACATTATTATCGGCAAAGGGCCGGGCGCGCGGGCGATTTCGCTTGATTTGCCGCCGTTTACTCTGGTGATGGCGACGACGAAAATGAGTTTGATTTCGGCTCCCTTGCGGTCGCGTTTCGGGGCGACTTTCAAGCTGGATTATTACGATTTGAGCGATATTGAAGAAATTTTGAAACGGTCGGCGCGGCTTTTGGGCGTTGATATCGACGGGGAAGCGACGAATGTTTTGGCGCGGGCTTCCCGCTTTACGCCGCGGGTCGCCAACCGGCTTTTGAAGCGGGCGCGCGATTTCGCGGAAATAAACGCCGCCGGCAAAATAACCGTCGGAATCGCCGAAGACGCGCTGGATTTTTTGGGAATAGACGAACTCGGCCTTGAGCCGGCCGACAGGCAACTGCTTGAAGCGATTATCGCGAAGTTTAACGGCGGACCGGTCGGCGTCAGCGCGCTGGCGGCGGCTCTCAATGAAGAGCGGGGAACTATTGAGGACGTTTACGAGCCGTACCTGATGAGCGTCGGATTGCTCAGCCGGACGCCGACCGGCCGCGTCGCCGAAGCGGCGGCTTACGACCATTTGAAAATGAAAAAAAGCGGGAGCTT
>JACRHY010000037.1 GCA_016215765.1 Parcubacteria group bacterium | reverse complement strand
CCCATTGAAGCGGCCGCATTTCATTTAGTGCCAGATGTGCTGGTGTTTCTGAATTCCACGAAATTGTTAAGGGTAAACATTGGATGAGTAAAATGGTGCTGTGACGGAAAGAATTTGCCGCCAAAGAAAAACTTGAAATCGTCCTTTCCGCTCCAGTTCAAGGGAGCGATTCCCGCCGTTTTATAATGTTTCCTAAAAACGGCGGGGATTTGTGCGCGCAGGGTTGGCGTTGGCACGCGCTCCGCGCGTACGATAAAGTTCAGAGCCTCCACGCGCTCGGCGCGTGGAAAGGTCAATCGCTTCGCGATTGGAAAAAGGTTCGCGCAAAGTGTATAATTACAGCACTAATAGAAGAATTTAGCGAGTAGAATACGGAAAATAAAGAAGTTCAAAGAAAAACGCGTAAATGCTTTTTTCCGGAAATCAAAGCCCGCAACCCTGCCTGCCCTCGGCCCCGCTACAGCGGAGCCTCGCCTATGGCGGGGCGTGGCCGGTAGGCAGGGATGTCTCGCCAAATTTCATGCGCATTAATTCTCTATTTGTAAAAAATTGTATAAAAAGCGATTTTATGATATAATGATTAAATGAGAAATTGGTCAACCGACACTACGGAGCTTGAAAAAAATCCTGAACAATACGCCATTTGGAAATTGGAACAAATGGTGAATTTTGGTCTTCAGGGAGAAAAATTAAATCGGCAACTTCTTGAAAAATATTGGGATAAAATCGCAATAGATTCGAGCCGACGCAAATACCTCCGCCACATCCTTGATGTTTCTTGATATTTTAACAAAAACTCAGCAGCGAATTCTTCGCGTTATTGCCGGCAATAACGCGCTTTGTGAGCGATTTTATTTGACGGGCGGAACCGCGCTTACCGGATTTTATTTTGGTCATCGCTACTCGGAAGATTTAGATTTTTTTTCTTTTAACGAAGTGGATCCGTTGAGCATAAATGTATTTTTAAAGCAATATAAAAAAGAGCTCGAGTTTGATTCGTTCCAATATCAACAGAATATGAATCGCAATTTATATTTTTTGAAATATGGCGCCGATGAATTAAAAATGGAATTCACATTTTTTCCTTTCTTGCAGATTGATAAACCCATTAATAATGACGGATTGCGAATTGATAGCGCAATGGATATTGCCGTTAACAAACTTTTTACAATATATCAACGTTGCGCGGCGCGCGATTATATTGATTTATATGTATTATGTGAAAAACGAGAATATAAAATTGATGATTTGATCGCGAAAGCGCGCGTGAAATTTGATTGGCATATTGATTTACTTCAACTTGGCACGCAATTTTTTAAAGCAGGCGAAGCAATAGATTTTCCGCGTATGATTGTTGATATTAAGCCAGACCAATGGCGCGGTTTTTTTATTCATGAAGCGGAGAAATTAAAAGACGCGCTGATTTAATTTTATGCATATTAATCTTCCAAGAGCGATTGCGGATAAATATTTAAGCGGAATTTTTATTTTTTCGCTCGTTGTTTTGATCGTCGGGTTTTCCGTCGTTTACGCGGAATATGCCGATCGTGCCGCGTCCATTATTATTCATTGGGACGTTTTTCGCGGCGTAGACGCCCTGGGAACGGTTTCGGATCTTTATGAAATTTTGGCGATCGCGCTTACGGCGCTCTCGGTAAATTTATTTTTGGCAATCGCCGTTTTTGACAGAGAGCGGTTTTTATCCTACGTTTTGGCGTCCGCCGGTTTTGCTTTCTCCGTTCCGGTTTTCGCGGCTATTTTGGCGATAATAAAAATAAATTAGACCCGCTGCGCAATAAAGGGCAGTTGACATCGCGTTTTATCTGAATAATAATAATCGTCATTATGATATTCGCGGTTATAGAAACGGGGGGAAAACAATATAAGGTCTCTTCGGAACAAAAAATCCGGGTGGAGAAATTAAACGGCGAAAAGAGCGCCGCGGTTGTTTTTGACAAAGTTCTGCTTTGGGCCGACGGCGAGAAGATAAAAATAGGCGCGCCTTACGTTGAAGGAGCCGGAGTCGCCGGAGAAATTTTAAATCAGGGGCGGGATAAAAAGAAAATCGTTTTCAAGTATCATTCCAAAAACCGCTTTCGCAAGAAAAAGGGCCATCGGCAGAATTTCACCGAAGTTAAAATCGGTAAAATAACCGCGTAACCCGCTTCTATTCTCTGTTTTTAATGGCTTCGCCCAGAGTTTCTTCGTCGGCGAATTCTATCTCTCCGCCGGTCGGAAGTCCCCGTCCCAGGCGGGTTATTTTTTTCGCGTAGGGGCGCAATTCTTTGGCGATGACGGAAGCGTTAAGATCGCCGACCGTGGTGGGGCTGATGGCGATGACGATTTCGTCGGCGCTCCCGTCGAGTTCTTCTTTGATCGTTTTAATCAGCGTCCGCAGGCGTCCTTTTTGGGAATTTTCAAACATCCCTCCTTTATCAAGGCGTCCCAGCACGAGATACCGGCCGGAGAATTTTCCCGTCCGTTCAAGAGAGAGTAAATCGGTTTCTTTTTCAACGATCGCTATCGCGCCCGCTTTTCGGCCGGCGTCGGAGCAGATGCCGCAAAGGCCGTTTTTGTTTTCGTGAATGAAAAAACAACGCTCGCAAACGCCGATTGTCTGAAGCCCCGCGACGGCGTCGGCGACATCTTTGATTTCCGTTTTGCCGCGGCTTATCAACTGAAAAGCCAGCCGCGCGGCTTGGCGGGGGCCGATTGACGGCAAAGAAGAGAATCGGCTGATGAATTTTCTAATCGGTTCCGGCGGCATGGAGGCGGGAATTACTGGATTGAATAAGCGGTGTCAATCTGTTTGAAATTCACTTTTTCGGGATCAAATTTCAGTTTGACGGTGCCCAGCGGCCCGTTTCGGTGTTTGGCGATGATTATTTCGGCCGTATTTTGCTCTTCCGGCGCGATGTTCGCGTATTCGCGATCTTTCCGATAGATAAACATCACGACGTCGGCGTCCTGTTCTATGGAGCCGGATTCGCGAAGATCGGAAAGACGGGGGATTTTCACCTCCCGTTGTTCAACGCCGCGCGACAGCTGGGAAAGCGCCAAAACGGGAATGTTAAGCTCTCTGGCCAGCGATTTCAACCCGCGGGAAATTTCCGTTATCTGCTGAACGACGGAATCGTTTGACGTTCTCGGCTGGATCATTTGAAGGTAATCAACGATAAGAAGCCCCAAATCGTGTTCCGCCTGCAGACGGCGCGCCATCGCTCGCATTTGAAGAATGTTCGGCGACGGAGAATCCTCCACGAAAATCGGCGTTCGCGACAGGCGGTCAAGCGCCTCGCGTATCATTCCAAATTCAATCTCGTCTTGCAGGCGGCCGGTGCGCAGCCGCCAGAGAGGCACCTGCGCTTCAGCCGAAATCAGGCGGTCAATAACCTGTTCGCGCGACATTTCCAGCGAGAATATGCCGACCGGAACGCCTCCCTTGACGGCGGCGTGGCGGGCGATGTCCAACGCCAGGGCGGTTTTTCCGAGCGACGGCCGCGCGCCCAAAATGACGAGATCCGACTTTTGAAAACCGGAGAGATAATGATCCAATCCGTCAAAGCCGGTGGTAACGCCGCGCAGAGCGCCGTCTCCTTTGTGCAGTTTTTCAATCCGTTCGTAGGCGTCTTTTAATTCGTCTTTAACGGCGACGAATTTTTGCGGCAGGGAGCGGTTGGTGATGGCGAATACTTTTTGCTCAATGTTGTCCAAAAGATCTTCAACGTTTGAAGATCCGCCGAAAGCGCCGTCGGTTATTTCCGACGAAGTATTGATGAGTTCGCGCAAGATGTTTTTTTCCCTGACGATTCCGGCGTAATGTTCAATATGAGAAGACGAAGGAACGGAATTGGCCAGTTCGGTCAAGTAAGCGGAACCGCCGATTTTTTCCAGCTCCCTCTTTTTTTTAAGAGCTGAAGTCAAACTGATGATGTCTATCGGTTCATGCCGGCTGAAAAGTTCCAGCATCGTCTCGTAAATTTTGTGATGAGCCGGTTTGTAAAATTCTTCCGGAGTTAAAGAATCCGCCACTCTGATAACGGAGTTTTTATTGACCATCATCGCTCCCAGGACGGCCTGCTCGGCTTCCAGGTCCTGCGGGGGAAGTTTTGCTTTGATCATTTAAAAATTAAAAAGGTTATTAATAGGTCTATTATGCTCCGGCGGGTTTTCCGACGGGAGAACGATTGTCTTTAATCCCGCTCAAGCGGTTTAACGTACGGTCCAGCCGGCGTGTCTTCTACGCTATATCCTAACGATTCCGCCGTTTTTCTCAAGTGGTCGGCGGGGATAAACTGTTTATTTCTCCTTAATTTTTCCCGTTTCTCGGCCAAGACCTTTATTTTCAGGGGAATTTTGGCCGTTTTAATCTCAATTCCGAGAATTGAGAGCTTTTCTCGGACGAAATTGCCCGCTTTTTTCGCATCGGCCGTGGAAAGCGTCCATAAATCTCTCTGAAGCGAGGCGATAAAATCAAAAACGACCGCCAACGCTTTCGCGGCGTTGAAGTCGTCGTTCATCGCCCCTCTGAATTCCTCGGCGTATTTTTTTTCGTTAAGGCGTTTTCCGGTTCCCGCTCCGGTCTTTTTCTTTTTCTCCCGTTTTTTCATCAATTCCGCCTTTCCGAGAAATTCCGCGATGGTTTTAAGAGAATTTTCGGCGTTTTGGACGAGCGATTCGGAATAATCCACCGGCGAACGATAGTGGTGGGAGGCGATAAGCAATCTCAACGCGGCGGCGTCGTGATTTTTAAGAAAATCCCGGATGGTGATGAAATTTCCCGAGCTTTTGGACATTTTTTCGCCGCCGACGAGCAGAAAGCCGGCATGCATCCAGATTTTCACGAACGGTTTTTTTCCGGAAGCCGCCTCCGCCTGGGCGATCTCCGATTCGTGATGGGGAAATTTCAGATCTACCGCTCCGCCGTGAATGTCGTATCGCGGGCCGAAAAATTTCTCGGCGATGGCGGTGTCTTCAATGTGCCAGCCCGGACGTCCCGCGCCCCACGGCGACGGCCACGCCAACTCGCCGCTTTTTCGGTTTTTCCAAAGCGCGAAATCCAGAGGGTCTTTTTTTTCCGGGTCGGGTTCTATCCGCCAGCCGCGGCGCGTTTCTTCAAGATTCTGCCGTGACAGCTTTCCGTAGCCGTTGAATTTTTTCACCTCAAAATAAACGCCGTTTTTGGTTTGATAAGCGAAGCCCTTTTTCAGCAAAACGGCGATTTGTTTTTTTATTTCTTTGAGGTGAGCGGCGGCGCGGGCGTATTTATCCACGGAGACGATCCCGAGCGATCTCATATCTTTCCGGTATTCTTTTTCAAAGAAACGGGCAAGGGTAAGGGGATTTTTATTTTCGGATTCGGCGCGGTTGATTATTTTATCGTCAACGTCGGTGATGTTTTGAAGATAAAAAACATTAAAGCCGGACGCTTTAAGCCAGCGGACGGCGATGTCAAAAGCGATGTAAGTTCGGGCGTGGCCGATGTGCGAATAATCGTAAACCGTCGGGCCGCAGACGAATAAACGAATCGCTTGTCCTTTCGGCGCTCTCAAGACCTCCCTTTTCCCGCTCAGGGTGTTGTATATTTTCATCGGCGGCGTTATTTATCGTCCATTGTAAGTTATCCACACGGGCGAGGCAAGAAATCAAGAAATGTAGTATAATTGCGATCAATGCCTCGCCGCGTTTTATACGCGGGAACGAGCGAGTTGATTTTTAATTCTTAGGCGTAATAAAATAAAAAATATTATGATTAAAAAGAAAATCAATAAAAAACAGCCATCTCCTTCAGAGCGCCATTTTGGAGTGGTTTTAGAAGACATTGATTCCAAACTTGATTTGGTGGTAGGGGGAGTTGGAATATTAGATAAAAAAATTGATAGACATTATGGAGAATTTCAGGAATTTCGCAATGAAGTGGATTACAAATTTGAAGCGGTTTTTGACGAGTTGCATCTGATTCGCAATGAACTGAAAGAAAAAGTCGGACGCGATGAATTTTTAGCGCTGGAGAAGCGCGTGATAGCGCTGGAAAGAAAAAAAATCTAAAATGCGTATTGCGGAAAAAGAAAAATTTCAAACTCAAAAAGGATTTTCGCTCGTTGAGCTTATTATTTACATCGCCATTTTCGCGGTGGTGGCCGGCGCCGGCGTCGGAATTTTGACCATCGTTTTGAGAGTTCAGAGCCGCGAAATGTCTTCGGCGGAAGTGGTTCAGCAGGCGAATTTCGTGATGCAAACCGTTCAGCGTCTGGTGCGCGAGTCTAGTTTGATAGAAATGACCGCGGGGGGAAGCGAGACCGTTTTAAAATTGCGGATGAAAGACGCCGCCGTTGATCCGATTTTAATTTCTTCGGACGGGATCGCCGTTTATTTGAAACAGGGAGCCGGCGCCACGACGACGCTGACCGATTCGCAGGTGAAAGTGGACGAACTTTTTTTCCGCAAATACCAGAATCCCGGCGCGCATGACGGCGTGACGGTTGATTTGTCGCTTTCTTACAACACGGAAAATCCCCAGCAGATGGCTTCGCGGACGCTCCGTTCGGTCATCGCCCGCGTTTCCGCCGCCACTTTTGATACCGACCTGCTTCCCAATGCCGACGGGACGCTCAACATCGGCCTTTCCAATCCCCGCTGGGCGACTCTTCGTCTTTCCAACCTGCTTTATCTCGGCTCTATCGGGAGCGACCCTGCCGGTTCCGACGGAGCGGTTTATTACAACACCGCCAGCAACGTTTTCCGCGGTTATCGCAACGGTTCTTGGCAGCTTCTCGGCGGCTGGAACGCGAGTAGCGCCGACATTTATAACGCCAATTCCGGCAATGTCGGCATCGGGACGACGACGCCCGCGACTCTTTTTTCCGTCGCTACATCCACTAATATCTTTAACGTCACTTCCGGCGGAAGAGTCGGGGTTGGAACTACTTCTCCGCTTTATCCTTTATCGGTTGTCGGGCAAATATTTTCAACCGATGGTTTTCGATTTTCCGATGGTACCACTCAAACCACGGCGGCAAGCAGTATTTTGTCAATGCCCTTTTCCACTAAGACGTCAACTTATACCGTAACTACATCCGATGCCGGAAAGATTATCGCTGCCGACGCATCAAGCGGGGCTTTGACGATTAATTTGCCGGCAGCCGCCACGGCCGGAAACGGATTTACCGTTGGAATCAAAAAAATATCCTCGGACGCGAACGCGGTAACGATTGACGGGAGCGGAACTGAAACGATCGACGGATCGCAGACGCAAAAATTGATTCGCCCATACGACGCAATGATGATCGCAACCAATGGGACGGGGTGGTATTCGGTTGCAAGGCGGCAAATTGTCGCGTTTCGGGCGCACAAGAACGGAACGGATCAAGTTTTAAGTGCCGGCACCACAAAGCTGACGTGGGCCGCCGTTACATTTGACACGGCCTCGGATTTTGATTTGACAAACGAACGCTATACGGTATCAGTTCCGGGATTGTATTGTTTTCAAGGGCTGGCATACTTGACGGCTACGGCCGCTGACGTAGGGCACAGTTTAACGTTGTGGAAGAACGGAGTGGGATTAGCGCAACTTGGGGTATCGCACACGAGCAATACGGGCTACGGCATTGGCATTGGCGGCGGTACCAATTGTGATTTTGCCAGCGTCGGAGATTATTATGAGCTTGGGTTTGGCGCTAATTCGGCAGTTACGGTATCCGGAAATGCCCAAAATACGTACTTTTCCGGTTTTAAAGTGGACTAAACTAACGTCCTACTAAGTTGGGAATTGGGGTCAGCCACCATTTATTGACAAAACCGGCTTTGCTTTCTTTCGGGGGCGTGATAAACTTTAATTATGAAACAGTATTATTTTTCAATAATACTTGAACGAGATGAAAGCGGCTATTTTGTATTTTGTCCGGAATTACAAGGTTGCTATAGCCAGGGCAATACCCATGAAGAAGCGCTGGAAAACATTAAAGACGCTATTAAACTTCACTTAGAAGATAGACGCAGCGCTCGTGAAAAATTACCGGAAATAAAATCAATTAGCTTATCAACGGTAGAAGTGGCTGTCTAAAACTATGTCCTCCGGGTTGCCGCGAATAACCGCCAAAGAAATAATCGCCGTTCTTGAGAAAAACGGCTTTATTTTATCGCGCCAAAGCGGTAGTCATATTATTTTCGTTTATTTTCGTCGTTTTCGGCATTGATTTTTCTCCGTGTTTGGGGTTTTATAAAAGTAAGGCTCTTTAATAAAGGAGGCGAAAAATGGCGCTTTTGGGGAAACGCAACGGCTTGCTGGATTTGCTGTTTTTGGTCTGCTTCCGATTTTATTACGAACGGCTGGCGCGGCAGTCGTATCTGGCGTATCGCCAGAGCCGGCTGTTTAAGCGAAGATGGCAAACGGCGGGACTCGCTTGCGCCGAAAATATGTTTTACGTGGAAGCGACGGAGCATTTTGAACGAGCGCGAGAGGAAACCCCCCTTGTCATCAAGTGGCGGCTTTTCTGGGACGGCCTTTTGAAAAAGCCGGACGCGCAGTATTACATCAGCGACTTTCCGAAAGGGGACTGACTATGCCGAAAATGCGATTGACGCCCGCGCTTCCCGCGGCCTTTCTTGTTTTTCTGCTTTATTTTCCAAGCGGCGTTTTTGCCGCCGGAACGGAAAGCGGCGACAAAAAGACGGCCGCTGAATTTGTCGGCGCGCTTTTCGTTGAAAACGATTTCCGGAAAGCCGAGCGGCTTTCCGCCATTCCCGCGATGCCGACGGCGGTTGACCTTGAAAGAAATTATCGCGAGGATTTCGTGGCGAAATTCCGCGACGGCCCTTACAAAAAAATCGGCCGGTTGGAAAAGCGGCTGTTCAAAACGGCCGTTGATGAAAACGCTTTTTCCGACATTTCCGGATTTCTTTGGGCGACAGTGATATTTTCCGACCACGTTATCGGCCGGGAAGGCGATTTGAACGTTTTTAACTGGATGGCGACCGTGAAAGTGAAAATTAAAAACGGCAAAGTCGTCCGGATGATCGTTGATATTGATTCTCTTGATCGCGGATGCGTCGCTGACCATTCCGCTCCCGCTTCTCCGTAGAAGCGGTTTTTTTTGTTATTCAAAGATACTTCATTTTTTGGCCGGGATTTGGTTTAATTAATAGACCCTCTGCATAATAACCTTTTCTACTACAATGATTGAAAAAGGATTTTTTGAAATTGCCGTTATTTTAATGATTGCCGGCGGATTCGCTCTTGTCGGGCGGTTTTTGAAGCAGCCGCCGATTTTGGCTTATATTCTCACCGGAGTCGTTGCCGGTCCTCTCGGATATTTGGCGCTTGACAGCAGGGAAACGCTGGAAATTATGTCGCGCATAGGCATCACTCTGCTTTTGTTTTTGGTCGGCGTTGAAATGAATATCACCGGCCTGAAAAACGTCGGAAAGGCGGCGGCGATCGTCGGTCTCGGACAAGTTGCCTTTACGGCCGTCATCGGTTTTTTCGTCGTCCAATTTCTCGGCTTTTCAACGATTGCCTCCATTTACATCGCCGTTGCCCTGACGTTTTCAAGCACCATTATCGTCGTTAAGCTGCTTTCCGAGAAAAAAGACCTTCATAGTTTGTACGGCCGGCTGATGGTCGGCGTTCTTTTGATTCAGGATCTTCTGGCTTTGATCGCGCTGGTTTTTTTGGCGGGTTTCGGCGTTTCCGGAAGCAATCCGGGAGTTTTCAATTTTCTCGTCGTTTTTTTGAAAGGAGCGGTTTTGTTCGCCGCGATTTTCTTTTTCGGTAAAAACATTCTCCCCGCTCTGATTAAAAGAATCGCCAAATCGCAAGAGCTCCTGTTTCTTCTGAGCATCGCCTGGGCGTTGGGCGTCGCGTATCTGTTTTCTTCTTCTTGGGTCGGCCTATCGCTGGAAATCGGCGGATTTTTGGCCGGCATCGCCCTTTCGTTCTCCGCCGAACATTTTCAAATCCATTCGCGCATCAGGCCGTTGCGCGATTTTTTCATTATCATTTTTTTCATCGTTCTCGGTTCAACGATCGCGCTGGGCGACATTTCCGGCGTTTGGCCGACGGTCGCCGTTCTTTCTCTGTTCGTGCTTATCGGCAATCCTTTGATAGTGATGATTTTAATGGGCGTTCTCGGCTATAAAAAAAGAACGAGTTTTTTATCGGGAATCACCATGGCCCAGATTTCCGAGTTCAGTTTCGTGCTGATGCAGCTTGGCCGCGGCGTCGGCCATTTCGGAGAAAACGAGGTTTCCATTATCACTCTCGTCGGTATCATTACGATTACGGGGTCCACATATCTTATCATTTACGGCGATCGTCTTTATTCGCTACTTTCGCCGTTTTTGTCAATTTTTGAGAAAAAGCAGCCGAAAGAAAAAGCGTTGACGGAAAAGAGGTGGCAAGAGCACATTATTCTTGCCGGCGCCCATCGTCTCGGCCAGCATCTTCTGACCGTTTTGCCGAAAGAAGAAGTGATAATCGTTGATTTTAATCCGGATGTCGTTGAAAAACTCGGGAGCGAGGGATTCCATGTCGTTTACGGCGATATTGCCGACGAAGAAATTCAGGACGATGTTCATATTTTTGACGCGCGAATCGTCATTTCAACGGTTCCGGACGTTAACGACAATCTTTTTCTTCTCAATCGCGTCAAGAAGCATTTTCCCGCTTCCGCCGGACCGAAAATCATAATGACGGCGATGGAAGAATGGGAGGCGCGCCTTCTTTACGAAGAAGGCGCCGATTATGTGATTTTGCCGCATTTTATCGGCGGTCAGCAGGTGGCGCAGTTTATTTCCGAAGATGCCAATTTTGAGCGTCTCGCTTTTTTGAAAAAGCGGGATTTGGACATTTTGGCGGGAATGAATTGAGTGTGTTTTTCTGATGGCTGTTTTTTGGCACTCTTGACAAGAGAGTGCCAAAACTTATAATAGACGCAATGGAAGAACGCAGTCGGCGCATTTTGGAGCGCTCCGTCGAGGAATTTATCAGGACCGGCCGGCCGGTGAGTTCCGACTGGCTTTACGAGCGGCACGATTTTGGAATAAAGCCGGCGGCTATTCGGATGGTATTGAATGATTTAACGATGGCGGGCTGGCTGATTCAACCGCACGTTTCCGGCGGAAGAGTTCCGAGCGACCGCGCCTACGCTTTTTTTGCCGAACGGATTTTGGGAGATGCGGCGGCGGGCGATTTTTTTGCCGACGGAGAACGGATCGGCGATCTGGCGGATGATCTGCTGAAAGGCGAATGGGAGCCCTTTGTTTCCCTTTTATCGCGGCAGATGAAATCTCTCGGCGCCCTTTATGTGGCGGAAAAAGAAGAAATTTTTAAAAAAGGACTGGACGAACTGATTAAAAGCGTTGATTTTCCGCAAAGGGGCGATTTGCGCGAAATCATCAGTGATTTTGAAAACATAAGCGAAAGGATGAAAAAACTGACCGAACGTCTGTCGGACGATTTTTCGGCGCCGCGGGTTTTTATCGGGAAAAATTTTCTGACTCGCAGCTCCCAATTGGCGGTCATCGTGGATGCCTGCGTCGTTGACGGGGCGAGAAACATAATCGCCGTCGTTGGTTCAAAAAAGATGGATTACAAAAAAAATATCAAATCGCTTATAGGAATGAAGAGAAAGTTATCGTTAAAAACAAAAGCAAATGGAAAAAGACGATAAAAAAAACGGCGGTGGAATTTCTCCGCCGCAAAGCGATTCGCCGGCCGAAGAAAAAGAGGAACAATCCGCCGTTCCCGCGGATGAGTCGGAAAAATACCGAAAGCAAAGCGAAGAATATCTTGACGGGTGGAAGCGGGCGAAAGCGGACCTGCTGAATTACAAAAAAGACGAATTGAAACGGCTTGAAGAAATCGCCAAATTCGCGAATGAGGAGCTGATGAGGGAATTAATCGTCGTTTTGGATAGTTTTGATTTAAGCTTAGCGGTAACGGACGGCGATGAAAAGCGGAACAGGGGGGTTTTGATGATCCGCGCTCAATTGGAAGACGCGCTGAAAAAACGGGGACTTGAGCGCGTGGCCGTTTTACCCGGCGACAAATTCAATCCGGCCGTTCACGAAGCGATCGCCGAAACGGACGGAGAAGGGGAATCGGGAACAGTGGCGGAAGAAATTGAGCGGGGATATTCTCTTCGCGGCCGCGTCATCAGACCGGCAAGGGTAAAATTATTCAAATAAAAATTAAAATTTAAAGAAAAAATATGGCTAAAATCATCGGAATAGATCTGGGCACGACGAATTCGGCTGTCGCCGTCATTGAGGGCGGAGAGCCGAAAATTATTGAAAATGCCGAAGGAAACAGGACGACGCCGTCGGTCGTCGCTTTAAGCAAATCCGGCGAGCGCCTTGTCGGCGTTCTGGCCAAGCGGCAGGCGGTGACGAATCCGAAGAACACGATTTTTTCCGTCAAGCGCTTTATCGGCCGAAAATTTTCCGACAAAGAAGTCCAGCGCGACAAGGCGTGGCTTCCTTTTGAAATAAAAGAATCCGGCGAGGGCGGCGCGGAAGTGAAGATGGGCGACCGTTTTTACAAACCGGAGGAAATATCGGCGATGGTTTTGGCGAAACTGAAAGCCGACGCCGAAGCGAAATTGGGAGAAAAAGTAGAGGAGGCGGTGATCACCGTTCCCGCTTATTTTGACGACTCTCAAAGACAGGCGACGAAAAACGCGGGAGAAATCGCCGGCCTTAAAGTGAGGAGGATCATAAACGAACCGACGGCCGCCGCTTTGGCTTACGGATTAAACAAACAGAAAAACGAAAAAATAGTCGTTTATGATTTCGGCGGCGGAACTTTTGACGTGTCCGTTCTGGAAGTCGGCGACAATACGGTGGAAGTGAAAGCGACCGGCGGCGATACGCATCTGGGCGGGGACGATTTTGACAAAAAACTCATTGAATATCTCGTTTCCGAATATAAAAAAGAAGCGGGCGTTGACGTTTCCAAAGATCCGCTGGCGCTTCAGCGGATTAAGGAAGCGGCGGAAAAGGCCAAGCATGAGCTTTCAACCGCTTTTGAAACCGAAATAAATCTGCCCTATATCACCTCCTCGGAGGACGGACCGAGGCATTTTCTGATAAAAGTCACGAGAGCGAAACTTGAAGAACTGGCGAGAGAATACATTGACCGGTCAGTGGAGTTGACGAAAAAAACCGTTGAAGAGGCCGGACTTAAAATCGCCGATATCAACGAAGTGATTTTCGTCGGCGGTCAGACGCGAATGCCGGCAATCGGCGAAGCGGTTAAGAAAATTTTCGGCAAAGAGCCGCACAAGGGGATCAATCCGGACGAAGTAGTGGCGGCCGGCGCGGCGGCGCAGGCCGGCATTCTTCAGGGCGACGTCAAAGACGTTCTCTTGCTTGACGTGACGCCGCTCTCTTTGGGCATTGAAACGCTCGGCGGCGTTTTTACGAAAATCATTGAAAAAAACACCACGATTCCGACCGGCAAGTCGCAGACGTTTTCCACCGCCGCCGACAATCAGACATCCGTTGAAATTCACGTTCTTCAGGGAGAGCGGGAAATGGCGGCCGGAAACAAGGATTTGGGAAAATTCATTCTTGACGGCATTCCGCCGTCGCCGCGCGGAATTCCGCAAATTGAGGTGGCTTTTGACATTGACGCCAACGGCATTTTAAACGTTTCCGCGAAAGACAAGGCGAGCGGCAAGACGCAGTCCGTCCGCATTGAAGCGTCAACCGGATTGTCCAAAGAAGAAATTGAGCGGCTGACGAGAGAGGCGCAGGCGCACGCCGACGAGGATAAAAATAAAAAAGAACTGGCGGAAGCGCGCAACGGCGCCGAAAATATCGCGTATCTGGCGGAAAAATCGCTGCGGGAAGCGGGAGACAAAATCGCTTCCGACTTAAAATCGGCAATCCAAGAAAAAATAGAAAAAGTGAAATCCGCGCTCGGGAATTCGCAGAGCGTTGAGGAAATCAAGTCGGCCGCCGAAGCGCTTTCTCTTGAACTTCAAAAAATCGGCTCGGCGATGTATAATAAGGAGCGTGATAATAAGGATGATAAAGAGCAGAATCCGGAAACCGGCGCCGATCAAGCGCAGAACTAACCAAGCGTCTCGCAATTAATTAAAATAATGGACAATTTCCAAACGGGAAAATCGTCAAACGAAGCCGATGTTGACGTTTCAATCGCGAAGATCGTCGTTTTGGCGGTACTGGCCGTCGGCTCGGCGGCGTTTCTCGGCTGGCAATTAAAGCGTTTATTTGACGGCTCTTACGACTGGATCACGGCCTTCGCGGCGCTGGCGCTGTTTTTGGTTTTTTTTCTGCTGCAGGCCTTATTGATTAAAAATTTCGGTCGGCAGGCGCTTGTGGTTTTTTTGGAAAGCGCGGCGATATTCGCTTTTTTTTACGCATTAATTTCGCCGACATTGCTGTTCGGATTGACGGTCGTTTTCGGCCTTTTTCTTTGGGCGGCAAATGCCGGAAAAAAAGAACTGGAAAACGGAATGAAAATCCGTTTTTTCCGCGTCGGCAAAACGGCTCTTTCCAAAGCGGCGACGGCGCTGGCCGTCGCTATCGGAATTATTTACTACATTTATGCCGCCGGGGCCGGAGGATTCTTTTTGAGCAAAGAAGCCGTTCGCCAGAGCATCGTTCCGGTTTCGGGAATTATCGGCCGGTTTATTCCGGGGTTTACGATGGAAAGCTCCGTTAACGACATCATCAAAAATATTTCATCGGTAAATCTTGAAAACGATTCCCGGTTCCAAACGCTTCCGTCGGAAGTTCGCGCTCAATTGATAAAAGAGGCCTCTTCCCAGCTGCTCAAACAGTTATCCGATTTTTTGGGCGTCAGCGTAAGCGGGGCCGAAAAAATTGACGGTTTGCTTCATAAAATAGCCGAGGATAATTTCACAAAACTTGATCCGAACGGAAAGAGTGCCGCTTTTTGGATCGCCGCCGCGGCCGTGGCGTTAACGTTTAGGGGCGCCGCTTTTTTGGCCGTTTGGGCGGCGGAGGCGCTGGCGTTTCTGGCGTATCAATTTTTGATCGTTTCGGGAGCGGCGACCATCGCTTTGGAAAGCCGCAGCCGCGAGATTATCGTTTTAAAATAGTTTCCAGATAATTTTTTATGGATTACTACAAAATTCTGGGGATAAACAAAAGCGCTTCGGAGGAGGAAATCAAGAAAGCGTATCGCAAGCTGGCGCATCAGCATCATCCCGACAAAACCGGCGGCGAGGACAAGAAATTCAAAGAAATAAACGAAGCGTATCAGGTGCTTTCCAGCAAAGAAAAGCGGGCGCAATACGACCGCTTCGGACGCGTTTTTTCCGGCCAGCCCGCCGGCGGCTTTGATTTTTCCGGCGGTCCCGGCTCCGGCGGTTTTTCTTTTGATTTCGGCGGCGAAGGGTTTGATTCCTCCAATCTCGGCGATTTCTTTGACGCTTTTTTTGAGGGACTTGGCGTAAAGCAAAAACGGCGCACTTACCGGCGGGGATCGGATATGGAAATGATCGTGGAGCTGACTTTAGAAGAGGCGTTTAGGGGCGGAAAAAGAAACGTCAAAATTGAGTCGCTCGTTTACTGCGAAAAGTGCGGCGGCAAAGGGCACGATCCGAAGGCCGGTTCCGTAAAGTGCGCCTCGTGCGACGGGCGCGGCGAAGTTCGCGAAACCCGCAACACCTTCTTCGGCAATTTTTCACAGGTGAAAAATTGCGAAAAATGCCGGGGGATCGGCCAAACGCCCAATAAAATATGCCGTTTCTGCGACGGCGGAGGAAGAGTAAGGGGCGCGAGAAACATTGAAATCAATCTTTTTCCCGGTATTGATAACGGACAGATAATAAAAATCGTCGGCGGCGGAGAAGCGGGGGAGAACGAAGCCGGATTCGGAGACCTTTACGTAATCGTGAAAATTCCGCCTCATCCGGTTTTCGCGCGCAAGGGAGACGATCTTTTCGTCAAAAAAGAAATCGGCTTGCTGGACGTTTTGCTTGGCGGCAAGATTGAGGTCTCGGCCGTTTCCGGCGGTAAGGCCGTTTTTGAAATTCCGGCCGGCTTTAATCTTAAAGAGCCGGTGAAAATAAAAGGAGAAGGAATGCCGAATATGAAAGGCGGCCGCGGCGATCTCTTCGTGGGACTTGAAATAAAAACTCCCAAACATTTAAACGCGAAAGCCAGAGCTATCTTGGAAGAATTAAGGAAAGAATTCCCAATGTCATAATTTTCCGCATGAACTTTTTATTTTTGGCGGTTATTTTGACGGTGATAATCGGCGGTTTCGCCGCGCTTTTCATTTTGCTGAAAAAGGCGGCGAAAAAACCGGAGAGCGGCGATCGCGCCTTGTTGCTTTTGCAAAACCAGATGAACGAAATTGCCCGAACGCTTGACGTTAAGCTGGGACAATCAAGCGAGGCGATGCGGGAGCAGATGAGGCACCAGTTCGGAGAAAGCGTGAAAATAATCAAGGACGTGACGGAGCGGCTGGCGAAACTTGACGAAACGAATCGCCAGGTGGTCAGTTTTGCCGATCAACTGCAGAATCTGCAGGACATTCTGAAAAATCCGAAACAGCGGGGGATTTTGGGCGAGTATTACCTTGAGACCGTTCTCAAAAACGTTCTTCCTCCCGGATCGTTTAAAATGCAATACGCTTTCAAAGACGGAGCGATAGTTGACGCGGTTATTTTCGTCCGCGACCGCATTATTCCCGTTGACTCCAAATTCAGCTTGGAAAATTACAACCGTATTTTGGAAGAGCGCAATGAGGCGGAGCGGGCGAAACTGGAAACGGCTTTTCGCGGCGATCTCAAAACGAGGATTGACGAAACGGCCAAATACATCAAACCGGAAGAGGGCACGACGGATTTCGCTTTTATGTTCATTCCAGCCGAGGCGGTTTATTACGATCTGCTCGTCAATAAAGTGGGAGCGATCAAATCGGAAACGCGCGATCTTATCCAGTATGCCGCCGGCGAAAAGCGCGTGATGATCGTTTCCCCGACGACGTTTTTGGCGTATCTTCAGACGGTTTTGCAGGGGCTGAAAGCGCTTCAAATTGAAGAATCGGCCAAAGAGATCCGAAAGCGGGTCGGCGACCTTAGCCGCCATCTTTTAAATTTTGATTCTTATTTTCAAAAACTCGGCGGGCACCTGAACACTTCCGTGAATATGTATAATAACGCTTTTAGGGAATTCAGGCAGATTGACAAAGACGTTTTAAAAATCGGCGGCGAGGCCGTCGGCATCTCTTCGGAAGAAATAAAAAAAAGCGAAGAAAATGACGGCTGAAAAAATAACGGACGTTCTCAAATTTTATTCTCTTTTGAAGCGTCCGCTGACATTGCCGGAACTCCGGCGGGCCCTTTCCGAAAACGACGAAGTTTCTTTTTTGCCGATGTTTGAAAAACTTGACGGCCTTGTCCGAAGCGGCGCCGTTTTCCGGTCGCAGGGATTTTACTCCGCGGAGCCGTTTGACGTTTCCGCGCGGAAATTTCAGGATATTCTTGCCGATAAAAAATGGAAAGTTTTTCTGAGACGCTCGCGTTTTTTTTCTTTGGTTCCTTTTGTTGATTTCGTTTTGGCCGGAGGTTCAATGTGCATGGGGAATGTCGGGAGCCGTTCCGATTTTGACGTCGTAATTTTTGTCCGCCGCGGCAGGATTTTCACCGTCCGCTTTTTCGCCGCCCTGGTTTTTGGCTTGTTCGGCTATCGCCGCAAGAGAATAATGACGCACGATGAAGCCGCCGATAAAATTTGCTTGAACCATTTCGTTACCGCGGCGTCGTTTGGCGCCGGAAAAAACGGCAATATTTATCAGCGGCAGCTTTTCGGCAATCTGGTCCCGCTTTGCGGTTCGCCGGATATTTTACGGAAATTCCTCGGAAAAGAACGGCTTAACGATCTGCGTTTTCGGCCGTTCGGCCGGTTTTCTCCGAAAAACGCCGTTGAGGCGGCTTTAAGCGGAACAATAGGGGATTGGCTGGAGGGCGCGCTTAAAAAAATCCAGATTTGGCGAATTGAAAACAGCTTAAAAAAAGAAAAAACCGGTTACGGGCCGCGCTTCAAATACACCGACGAAGAATTGGAATTTCATCCGGATAATAAAATTGAAGCGAAGTTGAACGGTCGGCATCGATAATATAATGACGTCCGACATCGTTAATATTGATTGTTTTGCGGAAGGGCTTACTTGATGGGAAAATATAAAATGCGATATGATTCTCTTATGGAAAAAGACGCTATTATAAATGACGTTGTCGCAATAATCAGAAATTACTTGCCGAAAAAATACAAAATTTATATTTTCGGTTCTTGGGCGAAAGGAAGCGCCCTTGAAACGTCTGACTTGGATATAGGAATTTTGGGGGATGCCGCGATTGATGTCGGTATTATGGATAAAATCATCAAGGAAACGGAGATAATCCCGACATTGCGAAGCGTTGACGTCGTGGACTTGCAAGCGAAATCCGACGATTTTAGAAATGACGTTTTGGAATACGCCAGGTTGATTAAAGATTAATTTTAAAAAACAACATGGAAGAAATTTTGAGATCATATTCAAAATCATTAAGACGCTTTGAAGAAATTCTAAAAAAAGAAAAAACGGCCGAGAATTGCGATTCCGCGATAAAAAGGTTTGAATTTACCGTTGAATTAGCATGGAAAACTGCGCAGAAATTTTTGCGCGATCAAGATATTATTTGTCGCTCACCGAAAGAGTGCCTTAAAGAAGCGTTTAAGTTCGGACTGATAAAAGACGACCCGCGCTGGATTAAAATGTTTGACGACAGAAATCTTACCGCCCATACCTACGACGAAAAAACAGCCGAAGAAATTTATAAGCGCCTGCCGCAATATCTTGATATTTTACAATCGTTGGAACAAAAACTGATTGCGCGGTAAATTTTTATATGCGCGCCGGATGAATGAAGCTCCCCCGCGGCGAGACCGCGGGGGATTCGGCGAAGGAGAATAAAAAGCGCGCCTTGCGTTTTTCGACGGCGATTGTTATCCTGAAAGCAGTTTTTCAACAACACCCTCGCGTTTTTTAAGGAGGACGATGGATGAGCTGCGGCGAACGGAACCCCGCCGAAGAGAAAACAAGCGAAGCACTGGAAATTTTAAAATCGGAAAATCTGATTGTTGGATTCCGCCGCTCCGCCAAAAACGGACACCTGGATTCCCAGGGAATTGACTTCCTCGTTTTCTTGGAAGGGAATCTCGTTCTTCCTCTTCAGGTTAAGTCGTCTCCCAAAAAACTCGGGTATCATTACCAGAAATATCCGTTTATCATCGCCGTTGTGGCGAAGGAAAAGCACGACGTCGCTGACGTCAGAAACGTTTTGCGGAAGATAATCAAAAACGTCAAGGCGAATATCGGGATGTTTCATCTTTTTATAATGAGAAAGACGGAAGCGGCCCCTTGAAACACGGGGCCTTTTTCTTCGCTTTTTGGGGTTGACAATATTTTTCCGGCGGATAAAATTGACTGATAGCTGGCACTCTGCGGTCGAGATTGCCAAAGACAAATTTTTTAAAAAACAAAAATGAACTTCAAACCATTATCGGATCACGTCTTCATTGAAGCGATTGAGGAAGAGCAAAAAACCAAGTCGGGCATCGTTATCCCCGACACGGCCGAAAAACAGAAGCCGGTCAAAGGAAAGATTGTCGCCGCCGGCCCCGGAAAGCTTGGCGAAAAGGGAGAGAGAATGGCGATGTCCGTGAAGGTCGGCGACGTTGTTTTATTCAAGAAATACGGCCCGGACGAAGTAGAGCTTGACGTCAAGAAATATCTGGTCGGCGACGAGGGAGATATATTGGCAATTCTTGACTAAAACCTAAAAATTACTCCAATTTTCAATTCTTAATTTACAATTTTTAATCAATGATCCAATTTTCAATCTTTAAACGTTTGAAAATTAAATCAATTGAAAAATTTAATCATTAATTGGAAATTAAAAATTAGAAATTAAAAATTTTAAACCATGGCTAAACAAATTTTATTCAACGAAGACGCGCGGGCGTCAATGAAAAAGGGCATAGACAAACTTGCCGACGCGGTCAGAATGACTCTGGGACCGCGAGGCCGCGCCGTTGTTCTTGAAAAGGGGTACGGCGCCCCGCAGGTGACTTTTGACGGCGTGACGGTCGCCAAGGAGATAGAACTGGAAGATAAATTTGAAAATCTCGGCGCCGATCTGATAAAACAAGCCGCCGACAAAACAAACGACAACGTCGGCGACGGCACCACGACGTCCGTCGTTTTGGCGCACGCCATTATAGACGAAGGCGAAAAGGCGATCCGCGAAAAAGGATTTAACGTCATTAATTTGGCGGAAGAGTTGAAAAAAGCCGGAAAGGAAATCATTAAAGGACTGGAAGCGCAAAAAGAGCCCATTGACGACAATAAGCGGATCAAGGAAGTCGCGACTCTTTCCGCCAAAGATCAGGAGATCGGTGGCCTTATCGCGGAAGTGATGGAAAAAATCGGCCGCGACGGAGTGGTTACCATTGAGGACTCCAACACCATCGGCAATTCTTACGAATTGGTGGAAGGCATGCAGTTTGACCGCGGTTTTGTTTCTCCCTATATGATTACCAATCAGGAAAGGATGGAAGCGGCGCTGGAAGATCCGTATATTCTCGTAACCGACAAGAAAATTTCCGCCATCGGAGAACTTCTTCCACTGCTTGAAAAAATAGTCCAGGGCGGAAAAAAAGAACTGGTAATCGTGGCCGAGGAGGTTGAAGGCGAGGCGTTGGCGACTTTAATCGTCAATAAACTGCGCGGCATTTTCAACGTTTTGGCGATCAAGGCGCCCGGCTTCGGAGACCGGAGAAAAGAAATGCTTCAGGACATCGCCGTCGTTACCGGCGCGGAATTCATTTCCGAAGATTTGGGGAAAAAACTGGAAACCGTCGCCGTTTCCGATCTCGGGCACGCCCATAAGGTCATCGCCGATAAAGACAAGGCCGTCATCGTCGGCGGCAAGGGCGATAAAAAAGCGATTGAGAGCCGCGTCAGCCAGCTTAAATCCCAGATAAAAACCGTCACTTCCGAATTTGACAAAGAAAAACTGCAGGAACGGCTCGGAAAACTGGCCGGCGGAGTTGCCGTTATCAAGGTCGGCGCGCCGACCGAATCGGCGCAAAAAGAGCTGAAACAAAGAGTGGAAGACGCCGTCGCCGCCACGCGGGCCGCGATGGAGGAGGGCATCGTCCCGGGCGGAGGCATGGCTCTTTTTAACGTGGTCGCGGAAGCGTCCGTTCACGGCGATCCGGAAAACGCCGCGGTATCCGAATACGCCAAGTTTATTTTGAGGAAGGCCATGGAAGCGCCGATCAGCGCCATTGCGAGCAACAGCGGAGAAACCCCCGGAAAGGTCATCCAGGATTTGAAAAAGCAAAAAGCGTCGCTGAAGGGAGCGGAGAGGGCTTGGTTCGGTTTTAACGCCGATGTTAATAAAGTGGGCGATTTAAAGCAGGCCGGAATCATTGATCCGCTCAAAGTTACCAAGATCGCCTTCGTCAACGCCTTATCGGTGGCGAGTAATTATCTCATCATCGGCGCGGCGATAACCGACATTCCGGAAAAGAAAGAAAAAAGCGCCGGCGACGCGGGACATATGCCGGGGATGTACTAAGTGGGATTTTTGCGCCGGAAATGCTATACTGCGTTATACCAAAAGAAAATTAACGCGAAATAAAATATGGTCAAATACCTGACGCCGATTAACATTATTTACGCCGCTTTAGCCGTCGTCGTTTTGTGGCTCATCGCCACCTATAACGCGCTGGTGCGGCTGCGTTTTCGGGCGCGCGAAGCTCTTTCCGACATTGACGTTCAGTTGAAGCGCCGCTACGACCTTATTCCGAATCTGATTGAATCCGTAAAGGGTTATATGCAGCACGAAAAAAGCGTTTTGGAAAACGTTACCCAAGCGCGCGCGGCCGTGGCCGGCGCGGGAGGCGGACCGATAGAGCGCGAGAAAGCCGAAAACGCCCTGACAAACACTCTGAAAACGCTTTTCGCGGTGGCGGAAAATTACCCCGACCTTAAAGCCAACGCTAATTTTTTGGATCTTCAACGCGAACTGGCCGACACGGAAAATAAAATCCAGGCGGCGCGCCGGTTTTATAACGGCAACATTCGGGATCTTAACATTAAAATAAGCGTGTTTCCCGCAAGTATCGTCGCCAAACTACTCGGATTCAACGAAGAAAAATTCTTTGAAACCGAAGCGGAAGAAAAAGAAGCGATAAAAGTGAAATTTTAGCTTTTAGCGTAAAAAATATTTTTATTCGCAAATGAGCAAGCGTTTCAGTAAAATTCCCGTCGTCTTATCCGTCCTGATAACGGTTTTTGCCGTCGTTTATGTCGTTTACGGCTGGACCAGTCCCACCCAAACCCCGCCCGGCGGGAGCGGATCTTTGTATAACGGTCCTGTTTTTTCGGTTTATAAGAGCGCCAATCAGAGCGTAGCCAATACAACCGATACTTTGATAACTTTTGACACGGAAGAATTTGATACGAACAATAATTTCGCGTCAAATAGATTCACTCCGACCGTTGCGGGAAAATACCTTTTAACGGCCGAATTAGAGTTGCTTCCAGTTGGCGGCAATCAAGCTTTCATTAGATTTTACAAAAACGGAGGTGGTTATAAAAGAATAACGGCGGATATTAACGGCAATTCCGGACGAGCCGGAGTCCACGGCGCCGTGATAGTGGACGCCAACGGCTCCTCCGATTATTTTGAAGTATATGCGTATCAAAATACGGGCTCAACTATGACTGTGGAAGGATCGTCGATTGCGACGTGGTTCGCCGGAGCGAAAATTTCCAACTAATTTTGTTCGTTGCAAATCTTCAAGCAAAAAACCAAAACCCCCGATATTTTTAGATTAAATTAAACCCTTGTGAACCTTAACTTCAAAAGTTCATAAGGTTAAAATTTATCGTCATGAAGTCTATAGAAGTTGAACTTCCATAATAATGGGGTCGGCCATGCTCCGTGCATTGTATTTGATTTTTAGTTGTGATAAAATGAATTATATGGCTAAGAAATTACAACAGTTTAAAGTAATTATTGAACAAGGCGAAGATGGTTATTTCGCGGCTTCAGTCCCGGCTCTCCCCGGTTGTTATACCCAAGCCAAAACACTTTCGGAACTTAAAAAGAGAATTCGGGAAGCTATTTTGCTTTGTCTTGAAGTGGCTCAAACCGACCCTCAATATCGTCGACGTCTAAAAAGCTTCGCCTATGAGCCAAGTTTTATAGGTCTTGAGATGGCAGAAGTATGAGCGGTCGATTACCAACGTTAAAAGCTCGCGACCTAATCCGCGTCCTTAAAAAACTCGGCTTTGAAGAAGTACGTCAGAGGGGCGCGCATATTTGTTTTAAACATCCTGATGGCCGATTTACTTTAGTGCCGTATCATAACAGTGAAGATATTAGCCGCGGTTTATTAAGGCAGATTCTCCGAGAAATTAATATTTCTCCGGATGAAATTCTGAAATTATTATAATTGAGGCAACCTATTGAGGTTTGAAAACTAAGGACGCCCGACATTCTTAATTTAAATTAATGACTATTTATTCACATAAAGAAGCGAATACCAGAAAAACATGGCTGTTTTTCGCGCTGTTTTTCGCGCTGATTATTTGCTTCGGCTGGATCCTTTCCCTTTATTACGGCGATTCGTCTATTCTCTATGTTGCCGTCGCGTTTAGTATTCTGATGAACGTTTTGAGCTACTGGTTTTCGGACAAGATTGTTTTAGCGATGACTCGCGCCAAAGCGGTGGACAGAGAAAACGCGCCGGAACTTTATAATATCGTTGAAAATCTGACGATAACCGCCGGTTTGCCGATGCCGAAAGTTTATCTTATTCCCGAAAACGCGCCCAACGCTTTCGCCACCGGCAGAAATTCCAAGCATGCCGTTGTCGCGGTGACGGAAGGTCTTCTGGAACGGCTGGACCGGTCGGAGCTTGAGGGAGTTATCGCCCACGAACTTTCCCATATCGGCAACCGCGATATGCTGCTTTCAACGGCGGTTGTGGTGATGGTCGGCCTTGTTTCCATTCTTTCCGATATGTTTCTGCGCTCTCTTTATTTCGGGGGAAGGCGCGATCGCGACAGCGGCGGAAATATTTTCGCGATATTGGCGATTATCGGCGCCGTTTTGGCGCCGATAGCGGCCGTTCTTATCCAACTGGCAATTTCCCGAAAGCGGGAATTTCTGGCGGACGCTTCCGGCGTTCTCCTGACGCGCTATCCGGAGGGCCTCGCGCGGGCGCTTGAAAAGATTTCCACCGACCGGACGCCGATGTGCGCCGCCAGCAACGCCACCGCCCATCTTTGGCTGGACGACCCATTCAAAGGAAAAAACAAGGCCTCTTTTTTCCGCAAATTGTTTATGACTCATCCGCCGGTTGAAGAAAGAATCAAAGCGTTGATGGAAATGAGCGTTTGATTTCAAAGGTCGAGTGATTAGTTTTAATTTACGCATGGAAGAGAAAATTAATAAAGACATTGAAGAGCATAAACTTTGGGCGCTGATCGCGTACCTGGGAATTCTTTTTGTTTTGCCCCTGCTTCTTAAGAAAAATAGTCCGTATGCTCAGTATCACGCGCGGCAAGGGCTGGTTCTTTTCGTTTTCGCGATGATTTGGGGCATTCTCGGCGCCGTGCCGTTTATCGGTTGGTTCGTTATAATGCCGCTCGGAGCGATTTTGCTGTTTGTTTTGTGGCTGATCGGCGTTGTTAACGCCCTTTCGGGGAAAGCGAAGCCGCTGCCGCTTATCGGCGGTTTGGCGGAAAAATTCAAAATATAGCTTTTTTCGGCAAAATCGGTTATAAAGAGAACGGTACAAGCCACCGTTTTCTTTTTTTCGGAGGTTTACCCCGCTGAAAGCGGGGCGCGCTTTTTATGGCAGACATGACGTATTTTGTTTATGTATTAAAAAGTTTAAGCGATAAGAAGCGTTATATCGGGTGCACGACAGATTTAGAACGCCGCATTACAGAACATAACGCGGGCAAAACTTTTTCGTTGAAAGGTCGCTGTCCTCTTGTTCTTTTGTATTCGGAAAGATACGATAATCAAGAAGCCGCTTATAAAAGAGAAAAACAAAATGAACACTCCTCGCGGCAAGCCGCGAGGTATCAAGAGGCGGCTTCGCCTCTTGATACGCTGCAAGCAGCGGAGTATTCACTCCTTTTTGCTTCGCTCGGATCAAATGGAAGCTAGCTTCCATTTGATCCGAGCGAAGCAAAAAGGAGTGAATACTCCGCTGCTTGCAGCGTAT
>JACRHY010000035.1 GCA_016215765.1 Parcubacteria group bacterium | reverse complement strand
GTCTTTATTTAAACGGCGGCCGAAAAGAAGAGGCGATAGCGGCGGCGCGCCGGGCGGCTGAACTGGACCCGGAAAACTTCAAGGCGGCGGCGGAGCAGTTTATTGAAAAACTGAACGGACTCGGAAAACAAATCCCGTTAGAAACTCATACGGGGCATTAAAGGTTCCTCGGGGCGGAGCCCCGAGGTATTGTCGGAACTCGCTCCGCCTGCCTGCCGGCAGGCAGGCTCATCATTCCTCGCCGCAGAGCGGCGAGGAATTGAACCTTTGTTTCGTCTTCGCTCGGATAAAATGTAAAATCAGAATTTTCCACTTTACTCCTCGCTAGCCGAATTAAACCCCGCGTTCGCTAAAACCAAATTAATCGCCGGTTGTTTTGAAAGAATTCGGAAATATCCGAGTTTGAAAATCAAGTTATCGCTTGTCAGAGGCGGATCCATTCTCGGCGGAAAAATTAAATTAATCGTGGCGCCAAAACCACCCGGTCTCATCAATGATACCGTCTCTCTCGGAGTTTTTATTTTGAATCGCGACATTGAAATGCTCGGTATCACCAATGATACCAAGCAATCCGTCCAGGCTCTCTTTTTTGGTCGCGGCGCCAAAACCACCCGGTCTCATCAATGATATCGGGGAAGAGTTCGGTTAAATAATACTTCTCGCTCCCTTGTATTTCGGAAGAATTGATTTATTTTTGTTTTTCTTATTAGACGCCATCGTTGAATACCGCCTTTTTCTATCGGGATTTCTGCCGTATCCGCGTCCCTCTAGTATATCCTTTGATTTACTGATTGTATTTTTTGAAATATTAAGCGCTTCCCGAATCTCTTTGTATTTCTTTTTTTGCCCGATCATTTCAATAGCGGCCACTCTTCTGAAGATAATTTCTCTCTCGCTATCGGTCATGAATTTTTTAAAAAAATCATTTAATTTTCCAAACGAATCGACGGCCTTAAATTCCCTTAATAATTCCCGCGAAACCCTCTCCTCGTCTTTTTTGCTCAGCCTTTTATCAATCAAGCGTGCCATGCTCGGTTAAATTATGTTTAATTATTTTTTTTAACGACCCTTATTTGAAACAATGATAGCATATTTATCGCGGTCTCACCAATGATACCGCGCATCCGTTCAAGCTTTCTTTTCGGGTCGTAGTGTTAAAACCATTCGGTCTCATCAATGATACCGTCTCTGTCGGAGTTTTTATTTTGAATCGCGACATTGAAATGCTCGGTATCACCAATGATACCAAGCAATCCGTTCAGGCTTTCTTTTTTGGTCGTAGCATCAAAATACCTCGGTCTTATCAGGAGGATCGGGGCGAATCTCATTGATTCGGGCGGTTAAGCGTCTTTTTTGAAAGAAGCCGAAAAAATTCCGGCGGTTTTCAAAAGAATCTCTTCTTTCCAAAAATAAAGCAGAGCAAAATAAAACAAAGCCGCGAAGACGACTATCGTCGGCAGGCCGGCGCCGGTTTGTTTCAGCAAAAAAGCCGCCGCCAGCGCCAAGGCGGAAGCCGGCAGAATTTTTTTAAGGCGGGAGAAAACGCGGATGTCGTTTATTCTTTTCATTTTTATCCAGATGTAGCCGTTGCTGATTATTTGAGTGATTATGGTGGCCGCCGCCGATCCTTCTATGCCGTAGGAAGGAATAAAGAGGAGATTAAACAAAGCGTTTCCTCCGGCACCCAGCGCGACGAAACTTAAAAATTGTTTTTGGCGGCCGTAAGCGAAGATGGCGTTGCCGATCAGGGAGGAGGGAAAAACGATGAGGACGGTAAGCATCAGCAGTTTGAACGAAGCCGCCGAGGCGGCGTATCCGTCTCCGAAAAGCAGATTAATGATTTCATTTCCGAAGAGAACGCCGCCGGCCGCCAGCGGAACGGCCAGAAGCAAAACGACGCCGAGCGATTCTTCAATCGTTTTTTTGGCGGCTTTATTGTCGCCGTTTTTGACGAAGCGCGAGAGAGCGGGGAAAACGCTTGTTGCCAAAAGCGTCGGCAGAACGTAAAGGAGCTGAACCGGCTTTTGAGCGGCGGAATAATATCCGACCTCGGCCGCCGACCGCAACCATCCCAGCATAATAATATCGGTGTTGATCATCAACGCTCCCATCACCCCCATTAATCCGAACGGCCAGGCGGATATCATAATGGGCTTGATAAGCGACCGGTCAAAATTTTGCCGGAGGTTTTGAAAATGTTTGCGCAATAGATACGCCGCGACGACAAGGCCGGTGCCGCTGCCGACGGCGTAGGCGGCGGCCAGCGCGAAAGCCGTTCCGTCCAAAAACAAAAAAGCGAATCCGCAAGCGACAATGGCGGCGTTGGTAAAAACGCCGATTCCGGCTTCCAACTCCATTTTTTCGTTGGCGCGGGCGACTGCCGCTCCGAGATCCCTCAAGCTGTCAAAAGCGAAGACGAGAATTATAAGCGGCATCAGAGCGGCCGCTTCTTTGATGGCCGAGAGGCGTTCCGAAAAGAGAGCGGCGGCGGCGACGATTATCGCCAGAAGGCCGAGTTTGATAAAAAAGGCGGTGGCAAGATAGCGGTCTTTCAGCTCCGGTTTTTGAACCGCCTCTTTCGTGATGAGGGCGTTGATGCCGATGTCGGAAAAAATGGAAAGGAACGCCGCCAGTCCCAGAGCGTAAGAAAATGCCCCCCATTCTTCCGCGCCCAAAATCCGGGCGGCATAAATGACGACGGCGGCGCGGAGCAGGCGGCCGATCATTTGTCCGGAGAAAAGCCAGAAGACGTTTTTGACGACGGTCTGCCGGAGAGTTTTATTTTCAAAAAAAAACGATTTGATTTTTTCGGTCATCGCGTTGCCGGAAGAGGCGGTTTATTTCAAGCTGATAAAGAACATTTTTATCGTGCGCAGAACAATGGCGGCGTCAAGGAGAAGGGAGCGGTTTTTAAGATAATAAATGTCGTATTGCAATTTCTGCTTGGCGTCTTCAACGGAAGCGCCGTAGCGATAATTGATTTGCGCCCAGCCGGTCAGTCCCGGTTTGATGATGTGCCTGATTTCAAAATAAGGAATTTCCGCTTTTAACTTTTCCACGAACTCCGGCCTTTCCGGCCGCGGGCCGACGAAGGAGATGTCGCCCTTAATGATGTTGAAAATCTGAAGGATTTCGTCCAGATGCGCGCGGCGGAGAAAGGCGCCGACGCCCGTCGTTCTTCTGTCGCCGGCCTCGGCCCATTTGGCGCCGCCCGCTTCGGCGTCTTTTTTCATCGTGCGGAATTTATAAAGAGTGAAATTACCTTCATTTTTTCCCACCCGCGTCTGTTTGTAAACGACCGGCCGACCGGAAAAAAGAAAAACGGCAATGGCAATCGCGGCCATCAGCGGCAGAAGGATTATCGCGGCAAAAACGGCGAGAATAAACTCAATCGGCCTTTTGACGACCCCGTAAACCTTGCGGCTTTTCGCCAGATGATCCAAAAACCAAACCTCCTCCAATTCTCCGGCCGGCACTTTTTGAAAAACGGTTTCATAAAGCGACGCCAAATCAATCACCTCTATTCCCAGGGCGAGATTGCGGTAGATGGCGCGGGCGGCGGAAAAGTTTTTTTTCAGGTGCGACGGAATGGCGATGACGTTAATGTCGTTGGCCAGAATTATCTGGGCGAGATGTCCCATCTCTTTGTCTCCCAGTCCCTCTTTCATCCAAAATTTTATTTCGTAGCCGAGCTGGGGGTTTTGTTTGATCTGCGCCGCGATTTCTTTGCTGATTTCGTCGGAGCCGACGAGGATTATTTTGTTCGGAGGCGAGCCGGCGCTTAAAAGATAATTGAAAAGGTGGCGCCAGTAGTAGCCCAGGACGCCGAAAACGATCAAGAATATCAAAAGATTGGTTTTGGGGGCGATTCCGAAAGAAGGAACGAGGTAAAAGAAAAAAATGGCGATCGCGCCGTTGACAACGACGCTGATGCCGAAAATTTTGGAAAACCCCAGGCCGTTTTTGAGCGTTTTCAGGTCGTAAAGGCCGGCGACGTAAAAAACGAAAATCCAGACGGCGAATACGGCGCTGAACGGTTCAAGGTGTAGCGCCAGCGGCTCGCCGTAAAAACCGGCGCCGTATCTTAAAAAAAGCGTCGCCAGCAGGGCGCCGTAAAGAACGGCCAGATCGCCGGCCAACAGAGCCGTCATTTTTAATTTGTTCAGCGCGTCGTTCATTGCAAGAGATGAGATGCGTCGGTAACATCGGGGAGCTTCTTCGTTGTGTTAAGAAAACCGTCTCGCAGGCCAAGCGGGCACGGCGCCCCGTCGCTCTGCTTCCTCGGAAACGCGGTCCGTCTGCTCCTGCGGCAGACGTCCGCTGCCTCTCGTCCCGACGCAGAACCAAGCCGTCGGGACTCCGAGAGCTTCCTCTGAAGCGGAGCGGCGGGGCGAGCGAGGCCGAGAGCGAGCGCGTCCCGCTCGCCGGGCGGGACGACGCGTGTTTTCGCGCACAACGAGGAAGCTCCTTTATTTGATAAAGCGTTGCCAATATATCCGTCCAGCATGTTCATTTGACTCCATATTAGATTCAAGTTAGAATTTTGGCAATAAATGATATTCATATAAAATTAATTTTGGAATTATGGAGAAAAACAATAATTTTTTGGCGGGCAGTATTTTAGCGGCGGCTCTTATAGTTTCCGGCGCGTTGATTTATGTTGTCGGCGACAAAAAATTGAATAATAAAAACGACAATAGCGGCAAAGAAACCGCTCAAACGGAAGAACTGGGGATCGGCGAAAACGTCATTTTGGGAGATTCGAGCGCGCCCGTGACTCTCATCACCTTCGGCGATTTTCAGTGTCCGTTTTGCGGCAAGTGGGAAAGGGAAACGGCGCCGAAAATCCGCGACAATTACGTCAAAACCGGCAAGGTTAAAATGGTTTCCCGTGACTTCGCTTTTTTGGGCGATGAGTCAACCCAAGCGGCGCTGGCCGCCGAGTGCGCCAAAGATCAGGGCAAGTACTGGGCTTATCACGATTCGCTGTACAATGAAGAAAAAATTGACGGCGAAGAAAACAACGGCAATCTTACAAGAGAGAAATTTTTGGAAATCGCCGATTCGCTCGGGCTGAATTCCGGCTCTTTCGCCGAGTGTTTTGATTCGAAGAAGTATCTTTCGGAGGTGGAGAAGGACTACGAAGACGGCCAGGCGGCCGGCGTGCGGTCAACGCCGACGATTTTCGTCAACGGCCGGAAATTTGAGGGCGCCCTTCCCTACGAAACCTTCAAGAAAGCCATTGAAGAAGCGTTGAAATAACCGTTGCTTGATTTTAGCGGCGATGCTATAATGTCCGTATGGTTAAAATTTACACGACGCCGACTTGCGTTTATTGCAAGATGGCGAAAGATTTTTTCGCGAAAAATAACATTAAGTTTGAGGAGCACAACGTCGCCGAAGACGACCGCGCTCGCGAGGAGATGATCGCGAAGTCGCACCAGCTTGGCGTTCCGGTCATTGACGTTGACGGCGAAATCGTCGTCGGCTTCAATCGTCCCGAAATCCAGCGGCTGCTCAAAATCTAATTTAGGATTAAGGATTTAGGATTCTGTGTTTTTATGCTTGATCTTGCCATTATCGGCGGAGGTCCCGCCGGCGTTGCCGCGGGAGTATACGCCGCCCGAAAAAAAATAAAAACGGCTCTGATAACCGACGCTTTCGGCGGGCAGTCGGTCGTTTCCGACGAAATTCAGAATTTCGTCGGTCTTAAATCCGTTTCTGGACTCGCTCTGGCGCAAATGATGGAATGGCATCTGCGGGCGCAGGAGGGGATTGAAATCGTTTTTCCCGACCGTGCGGCAAAAATTGAAAAAACCGCCGCCGGCTTTTCCGTCGCGACCGAAAGCGGAAAAAAAATTGAAACTTTGGCGGTTCTCTGGACCGCCGGCAGCCGGCGGAGAGAGCTGGGGGGGCCCGGCGAAGCGGAATTTGAAGGCCGGGGGGTGGCTTATTGCTCCACCTGCGACGCGCCCGTTTTTAAGGGCAAGGCGGTTGCCGTTGTTGGAGGGGGGAATTCCGGATTGGAGGCGGCCGTTGATTTATTCCCGTACGCTTCCCGCGTTTATCTCGTCATTCGCGGCGAGGATCCCAGAGGCGATCCTCTGACTTTGGAAAAAATCAAAGCGAATCCGAACGCGGAAATCATCGCTTCCGCGGAGATTCTTTCAATAAGCGGCGATAATTTTGTTTCCGGCCTGCGTTATCGCGACAAAAAAATCGGAGAAGAAAAGGAATTGCCGGTCGGCGGCGTTTTCGTTGAAATCGGCTCCGTCCCCAACGTTAATCCGGTGAAGGAGCTGGTTGAAATAAACGCGGCGGGAGAAATCGCCGTGGATCATCGGACTCAAAAAACGTCTTTGGAAGGAATCTGGGCGGCTGGCGACGCGACAGACGTTCTGTACAAACAAAACAACATTTCCATGGGCGACGCCGTCAAGGCCGTTTTAAACGTTTACGATTGGCTGAAGCGTCGTCAGAAAAGTTAGGGGAAAAGTTATCCACATCTGCTTTTCCGCGATTGGTGTATAATGAAACACGCCTAAGGTCGATAATATAACTTAAAAATCATAAAATGGAAAAAATGAAGAAAGGCTTTACTCTTTTGGAACTTCTTATCGTCATCGGCATTATCGCCATTTTGGCGACAGCGACCGTGCTGGTACTCAATCCGGCGGAACTGCTTCGCGAAGCCCGCGATTCGCAGCGGCTTTCCGACTTGGACAGCATGAAGAGCGCCATCTCGCTTCTTTTGGCGACGGCGATAAACACGCCCGAATTGGACGGCGCTCCCTCTGCCGATTACTGCGCGACGCAATATTTCGTCGCTTCCTCTACCACTGCGGGTTATTACGCCAGCTCCAGTATTTACCAGATTCGGCCTTCGGGAGTTGCTTCCGGCACCGAGGTCACCTCGAGCTCGGCGCGCGGGGTAAGTGGCGGTGGTTGGATCAAGATTGATTTAACCAAGGCCACCGGAGGGTCGCCGATTCCGGCTTTGCCGGTTGATCCGTCTCCGGCTTCTGATCGGGCCTACATCTTTGGTTGCGATCAATCGGCTTTAACTTTTGAGTTGGACGCCAACTTGGAAAGCGTCCGCTATTCCACGAAGGAAGGAAACGACGGCGGCAATAACAGCTATTGGTTTGAAGTCGGCACCGATCCGGGATTGGATCTCTAGAACGTCTCTTAAATCTTCACGGGGTCTACCCGCGGATTACAAAAAAGGATGCGTCAAGCGTCCTTTTTTGGTACAATTTTTCCATGCTCCATCTTCCCGAAGAACAACTGAAAAAATTGCTGGTCGGCGAAGGGCTGATTACCGGGGAGCTTTTTGATTCAATGGCCGGCGAGGCGAAGGGAATGGCCCAAGACCTGACCGATTTTTTGATTTCGCGCAATGTCGTCACCTACGATTATTTTCACGTTATTTTGGCGAAACAATTGGGGGTGGATCGGGCGAACCTCGCCGTTCGCAAACTTGACGCCCCTGTCGTCAATCTGCTCTCGGAAGACGTCGCTCGCCGCAAACGGGCCGTCGTTTTTGAAAAGGAAGCGGACGGCACTTTGGACGTGGCGATGGAAAATCCGGTGGATTTGGAAACGATCAGTTTTCTGGAAAGCCATTTCAACGCCAAGGTCAAGCCGTTTCTGGCGACAAGAGAGGACATTGATCGCGGTTTTGCTTTGTACGGGCGGCGGCTTTCGGAAAACTTCAAAAAAATCATTGAAGAAAACATCCGCGAATCCTTGCGTTCCAAAATAAAAACCGGAGAGGAAGCGGCGGCGGAAGTGCCGATTGTCGCCATCGTGGAGAATATGATTTCTTACGCCATGGCTCTGCGGGCTTCCGACGTTCATCTGGAAATTTTGGAGGACGCTCTTTTGGTCAGGTACCGGATTGACGGCATTCTTCACGAAGTCATCCGCATTCCCAAAGAGGTGCATCCCGCCATAGTCGCCCGTCTTAAGCTTTTGGGCGGTCTGCGCATTGACGAACATTCCCGTCCCCAGGACGGCCGTTTCCGCTATAAAATCGGAGGCGAAATAATGGATATGCGTCTGGCGGTGATGCCGACTTTTTACGGCGAAAAGGCGGAAATGCGCCTTCTTTTGGCGACGGAAAAGCCGCTCTCCCTTGAAGAACTCGGAATGCTTGAAGATCACATAAAAATAGTCCGAGACAATATGAAAAAATCTTACGGAATGATGATCGTCTGCGGTCCGACCGGCGCCGGAAAAACGACGACGCTTTACTCGGTTCTCAATATGCTCAACCGGCCGGAGGTCAATATCGTGACCGTTGAAGATCCGATTGAATACGACATGAAATACATCAATCAGACCCAGATCAATCCGGCGGCCGGAATCACTTTCGCCAACGGACTCCGCGCGATTTTGCGGCAGGACCCGAATATCATTATGGTCGGCGAAATTCGCGACGACGAAACGGCGGAAATCGCCGTCCATTCGGCGCTGACCGGCCATTTGGTTTTGTCTTCGCTTCACACCAACGACGCTCCGACGGCCATTCCGCGTTTCATAGACATGCATATCGCGTCTTTTCTGGTGGCGGCCGTGCTGAACGTCATTGTCGCTCAGCGGCTGGTGCGCCATCTCTGCGTTGATTGCATTGAATCGTATAAAACGTCTCCGGATCTAATCGCGGAAATTCGCAATCAGCTTGCCAAAATGAACGTTGACTCCGCCCGCTGGCGCGCGCCGAGCGTGCTTTTCCGCGGCAAGGGTTGCGCCGTCTGCAACAATACGGGCTATCGCGGCCGGATAGGTATTTTTGAAATTTTAAACATTGGCGAAGAAATCAGAAAAGCCATCATCAATCCAAACTTTTCTCTTGATCTTATTTCGGAAATCGCCTCCAAAAATGGTATGATAACGATGTTTGAAGACGGATTACGCAAAGCCGAAAGGGGAATAACGACGATAGAAGAAGTGCTGAGAGTGATAAGGGAATAGCGTTTAGCGGTTAGTCAACAAAAATCCTAAATCCTAAATGAGATTTCATTACGTTGCGTCGCAGCCGAACGGAAAAGTAACCGAAGGCGAAACGGAGGCCCAGGGGCCGGCCGAGGTTTTGGAGTTTCTTTCATCGCGCGGTCTGCGTCCGATTTCCATCAAGGCCTTGAAGGGGTTTGAGGCGGCTTCCGGCCGGAGTCTTTTCAGGGAATCCATAAACATCACCGATAAGGTTTTTTTGACGAAATATCTGGCGCTGATGCTTAAAGTCGGCACTGATCTTCTGCGCGCCATAGATATTCTCATCGCCGATTTTGACAAGCCGGCGATGAAGGCGCTTCTTTCGGAAATCCGGGGCGCGGTGGAAAAGGGTCAGCCGTTTTACACCACCTTCACGAAATATCCGCGGATTTTTTCTCCCGTATTCGTCAATTTGGTGAAGGCGGGAGAATCATCGGGAAATCTGGAGATGGTGTTTGAAAATTTGAGCGTCTCGCTCGGAAAAGAGCAGGATTTGCGCAACCGGATCCGCTCCGCGCTTGTTTATCCGTCGCTTTTATTCGTTATTTCGCTGTCGGTGCTGTTTCTTTTAGTTTCTTTCGCCTTGCCGAAAATCGCCGAAATGTTTATGTCCAGCGGCTTCAACCCCCCTCTTTTTTCCAAGATTGTTTTTACCATCGGTCTTTTTTTGGGCGACTTTATGATTTTTATATTAATCGGTCTGATAATTTTCGGAATCGCGGGGTTTTATTATTTCCGCAAAACGGAAACCGGCCGGCGGCTGTTCGGGCGCTTTATCAACCGCGTGCCCGTCGTCAGCGAGGTCTTGAAGCGCATCGCTCTCCAGCGTTTCGCCACTACGCTGGCTTCACTGATGCGCGCCGGATTGCCGATTCTGGCGTCGTTGGAAATCACCGCCGACGCGGTCGGTTTGGCGGAATTGAAAGACGCCCTCATCAGGATATCCCGGGAAGGGGTGGCCAAGGGGCTGACCTTGGGCGACGCTTTTCGCCGCGAACCCGTTTTTCCGAGAGTCGTGACGAATCTGGTTTCCATTTCGGAAAAAGCGGGGCACATTGAGGACGTTTTGGGAACGCTCGCCGATTTTTACGAGTCGGAGATAGACGTTTCCGTCAAAACGCTGGTTTCTTTTTTGGAACCGATTATGCTTCTTTTAATAGGAGGCGTCATCGGCACGATAGCTCTGTCCATCATCATTCCGATTTACCAATTAGTGGGGCAATTTTAGTTAGAATTTAGGATATAGAATTTAGGGTTTAAAAAATGCAAAACGAACTCAAATCGTTCAAAGATTTAGCTGTTATGGAAGTTTCCAAGACGACCGACGGTTTAACAAAGCCCCTAAATCCCAAATCCTATATTCTAAATTCTAATCGTGGTTTTTCTTTGATTGAACTCGTAGTCGTAATGACGATTATTCTCGTTGTCGGATCGTTTAGCGTCGCCAATTATCTTAATTTTCGCAACCGGCAGCGGCTGGATTTGACGGTTCGGGAAATCGGCGCCGTTTTGCGGGACGCGCAGGGAAACGCGATATCCCAGCAGTTCGGCGACAGTTGGGGGGTTCGCTTTGAAAATCCGGCGTCGGAAGACGATTTTTACGCGATGTTCGTCGGCGCAAGCTATGTCGTCGCCTCAACGACGCGCCGAGTCTCTTTGCCGCTCCCCGCACGTTTTTCCGATCCGGCGCCGGGATCCGCGAAGAACGTGATTTTTTCCAAGGCCACCGGCTTGCCGTCGGCCAGCACGACAATTATCCTGGAACTCGCGAGCGATCCGTCGGTAACCAGAAGCGTTATAATTGACGACAGCGGCGCGGTGAAATATTGATTTTTTACGTCATAAAAATATGAGATTTGTCATGAAAGCCCAACGTCAAAAATTTAATTCTCTCCGCGGCCAGTCGCTTATAGAAATCATCATCGCTTTGACCGTTGGCGGAGCGTTGATCGCCGCCGGCGTCGGTGCCATCGCCATTATTTTAAGCTCCAATATGGAATCAAAGTCGTTTCAAGCCGCCTCTTTGCTGAATCAGGGCGTTCTTGACGACGTTAAAATCGCCGCCGAAGCGGACTGGCATAATTTGGACGGTAAAACGCTTGACGGCGCCGCTCAATATTACGTAGAGGCCTCCACCACCAGCCCCATCGCTTTATGGGTTTTCAGCGGCGCGACGACAACCATTCAAAACGACGTGTCTTTCACGAAATATTTTGTTTTGGAAAAGGTCTCGCGCGATTCCGGCCAGAACGTTGAAACTGTTTATAACGACGCGAATCGCGACCCTTCCACGCTGAAAGTAACCGCCACCGTCAGTTGGACGAGATTCAATAAAACGAAAACTATCGCCAATTCTTTGTATCTGACGCGCTGGAAAAATATCGTTTTTCGGCAAACCGACTGGTCGGGCGGTTCGGGGCAGGAAAATTTTGCCACCGGCACCGTCGGAACTTTGATTAACGACAAATTCGCCTCGTCAACCCAGATCAGTTATTCTTCCGCCGGCTCAATTACTATTAGCATGGCGACCATCTCTCCTATTGTCAGTGGTATCTCCCCCTCCACCTACTGGAACGACGAAACTACCTCCGTCACCGTCTCCGGCTCTTACTTTCAATCCGGCGCGACCGCTAAAATCGGCACGACCAACCTCACTTCCGTTACCGTCGTCAATTCCACCACTATCACCGCCACCGTTCCAACCGGCATCACCCCCGGAACCTACAATGTCGTTGTCACCAATCCCGACGCCCAGACCGGAACGCTCTCCAACGGCTATATCTCCACCGCCATCGTCAACCTCTCCGGCGCTTTGGCCGGTCTCTACAATTACGCCAACCAAAAAGTCGTCATCAACGGCAATGTTACCGTCACCCAATACAACGGAACAAACAACCTTGATTCCTGCGACGCGAGCGAAACCGGCTGTCTCCAGATCAACGCCGGAAAGATTGTGGTGAATTCGGGAGTGACTATCAACGCATCAGCAGGGGGCTACGCGGCCAATGCCGGTTCTTTCGCCGGAGGCGTCGGATCCGGCGGCGGCAATGCTGGTAGCTGTTGCGCTGATGAAACGAGCTGTTCCAGTGGCGGTACCGGCAATACCGGCGGCGGCGGCGGCTATCAAGCTACCGGAGGTAATGGCGACACTTCTACCGATAATTCGTTGCAAATTGGCTCCGGAGGCGGCACCGGCGGCGGCGGCGGCACCGGTGGAGCAAGCGACGGCTGCGGTTGCGGCGGCTGGGCCGCCGGCGGCGGCGGCGGCGGCGGCGGCGGCGGCGGACGAGGCGGGGGATACATTTCTTTGGTCGCGAGCTCGGCGGTAAACGTAAGTGGCTCTCTGGTCACTACGGGTGTTTCCGGCGGCGGCGGTTCCGGCGGCGGCGGCGGCGGTAATTCTGGCGTTGGCGACCCCGGTCCCGATTACTACGCATGCGGTGACCGAGGCTGTCCCGATCATCGATATGCCGAAAGCGTAAGTACTGGTAGTTGTGATGATAGATGGTGTTGCCATAACTTTTATTCCGGCTCCGGCGGCTCCGGCGGAGTCGGCGGTGCCGGCGCGGGCGGCGGAGTTCTCTTCAAATCCCCGACAGTGACCATTGACGCCAGCTCTTCCATTGACGCCCGAGGAGGCGGCTCTTCCACGACCAACGGCGGCACCGTCAAGATATTCGCCGACACTCTGACAAACAACGGAACCGTCAATCGCGGCCGCCTCTGCGTCGGAACCTATTCCGGCAGCTGCAGCACGCAGTAGTTTGGCGGATGGAATTTAGCCGGTAAGAAAGCAAGGGTAATCAAAACCCCGGTTCTGTTAATAGAACCGGGGAAGGATTCCTTCCGCTAAATAAAGGTTCCTTGGGGCGGAGCCCCAAGGTATTGTCGGAACTCGTTCCGCCTGCCTGCCGGCAGGCAGGCTCATCATTCCTCGCCGCTCTGCGGCGAGGAATTGAACCTTTGTTTCGTCTTCGCTCGGATAAAATGTAAAATCGGAATTTTCCACTTTACTCCTCGCTAGCCGAATTAAAACGTCAAATGCGCGTTAAAGACGCTAAAGCGATCCAACTTAAAAGACAACAAAAACACCCGGTTCTGCTAACAGTACCGGATGAATGCCCGCTCCGCGCCCTCTTTTTTCTTTTCTTTGTCGGCCTTTGTCGGCGCGATGATTATAAAACGTCCGGTACTACT
>JACRHY010000036.1 GCA_016215765.1 Parcubacteria group bacterium | reverse complement strand
CTTCTGATAAACCGTAAACGGCAATGGTTGAAGTGGCGCCGGAAGCAATATAAGTACTGGAAGCGGTCGCCGTGTTGGCAAAACCGCCGCCCAATTCATCAATTTTCCGCAATTCAATTTCTAGCTTCGCGTCGTCTCCATCAGGGTCAATAATATTCGCTTTGAAAATCGCGACATTTTCGGTTATTATCCCGCCTTTAGAAATTTCCGTCTGAACGTCTGATTTGTATTGGTTGAAATTATAAATTGTCGGCGGTTGATTAGTTGAAATTTTCCACCCGTTTTGTTTTGTCCATGGATAATTATCTTGACTGTTTTGGTTAAAGATGAAAGGAGAGTCGCAGAAATTGTCGCTATTTGAGTCAATACAGCCCTCTAATGACTCGTCAAAATTGCTCCAATAATTGCCGCCGATTGGAGGATTTTGAGAAAAAGAGTCGCTGGCGTCATACACGGCGTAAATTTGTTCGTTGTTGTTTAAAAAATTATTATGATAGATCTTATTATCGCTCATCGGAACGACGTACAATATTTCCAGTCCGGTTTGATTATTGGAAATCTCGTTTTCGGTTATGAGATTGCCGTGGGAATCTGAAAGAGTGAGGCCAGTTTCGGAATTATTTGAAACGACATTGTTGCTTATCGTGTTGTTGGAGGAAGATTGAAGATAGATTCCATAAATAGATCCCTCAACATTAATGTTTTTAACCGTCGCCCCCGTTCTTTGAAAAAGATAAACCCCAATGTCGTCTGTTCCGATTATTTTATGGCCGTTACCGTCAAGCGTGATACCGTCGCTGTCTATCTGAATTATCTCGTAAACGTCTTGCGTCAAAGTACAGGTTTTGGTTGCGCCGTCCCAAGCGCCGATTAGATTACAATCGCCGCCGGTGGCGTTATCTTGAATGGACGCGGCGGCGGCGATGTTGATAAAAGAAACAAAGCAAATTAGCGATAATGCCGCGATTAAGATTTTCTTACGCAAGTCTTCGATTTTTAAAATTTGAAAGATTTTGGACATCAAAAGGCCATTAACTGTTGTAAGTAAAATATTTTCTTTGCTAAAAAGATTTAATGAAGATTAAGACGGTTTTCATAGTACCACGACAAAACGTCTTTGGCTACGGGGACGGCGTTTAAACTTCCTTCGCGGGCGTCTTCAACGAGCACGAGAATCGCTATTTTCGGCCCGCCTACCGGCGGGTCTGCCGGCGCGTAACCGACAAAAAAAGCGTTGGTTTTGGCATTATTCTGAATCTGAGCGCTTCCCGTTTTGCCGGCGGCGGAAAACGGGAGGCCGCTTAAAAGATGGGCCGTGCCGTACTTTTTCTTGACGGCGTCCTCCATTCCTTTCCGAACCTCAGCAATTTCGCCGCGCAAGCCGGAATAATCGGCCAATATTTCCGGTTGCGTTTCTTTTATCGTTTTTCCCGATTCCGTTTTGATTTTCGCCGCCAAGTAAGGACGGAGGAGTTTTCCGCCGTCGGCCAGAGCGGAAATGTAATTAATCAACTGAAGCGGAGTTATCAGCAGGTCGCCCTGCCCGATGGTGGCGTTATAAGTGTCTCCCAACCGCCAGATATCCCCCGTTCTTTTCTCTTTTTCTTCGGGATCCGGCAAGAAACCGTCGTTTTCTCCCATCAAATCAACGCCGCTTTTTTTCCCGAATCCGAATTTTTCCCAATAAGTTTTAAGTTTCGCTATTCCCAATCCGGAAACGTCTCCGAATCCTCCGCCGACGCTGTAGAAATAAACGTTGCTGGATCGCGCCAGCGCCGAATATAAATCAACCCAGCCGTGCGCTTTCCAGTCAAGAAAAATGCTCGGCCGTTCCGGATTGTAAGGATTCGGTATTTCTATTGAACCGGAGGAAAAAATTTCTTTTTGGGGAGTAATGACTTTTTCCGCCAAGGCGGCCACGGCAACCAGCGGTTTGACGGTGGAACCCGGATTGTAAACTCCGGAAACGGCGCGATTGAAAAGCGGCTTATGCGATGAAGAGAAAAATTCGGCTATTTTATCGGAATCGCCGTTTGAAAAAGCGTTTCCGTCAAAGGACGGCAAACTGACCAGGGCCAGTATTTCTCCCGTTTGGGGATTGAGCGCGATTCCGACTCCGGAAACGCGATCAAGCGCCCGCAGGCCATCCGACAGGCGATCGTAAAAATAATTCTGCAATCCGGCGTCTATGGTCGTTTCAATACTCGCTCCCGTTCGGGGCGCTTCCTCTCTTTCTTCGGCAAGGGGATTGTTTTTGGCGTCTTTGGAAATGATCGCGCGGCCGGGAACGCCTCTTAAAGATTCGTCGTAATAGGCCTCAAGGCCGATCTTCCCGATTTCGTCATCGGGCAGAAAATCCGGGTTTTCCGACAAATCCTGCCGGCTAACCGCGCCGGTATAACCGATTAAATGCGAAAACGCCGGGCCGCGCAAATAATCCCTTTTAAAATATTCTTCCGTTTTCACGCCCCGCAAATTCAACGCTTTGATTTCCGCGGCTTTTTCCGAATCAACGCCGCGGCTGATTAAAACGCTGTTGTATTTTTTCAAATCGGCGGCGGTCAGGATGTCTTTCACGGCCTCTTCGGAAATTTTCAGCGCGCCGGCCAGCGTTTCTATTATTTGCCGTTTTTCTCCGGCGTCCCGCGGCAAATCCGAAGGAATCAGAACGATATTGTAAGTAAGGACGTTTTTAACAAGCGGCTCTCCAAAGCGATCGTAAATAACGCCGCGGGGAGCCCTGATCGGCGACACCCTGTTCAGATTCGCTTCCGCGCGGTTGAAATAAAAAAAACCGTTTTCTCCGGTGTTTAAAAACGCCGCCCAGACAACCGCCGCCATACCCAGCAAAGCCGCCAATCCCAAAACCAAGCGAAAGGCGGACTTTGAGAGCGGCGACTCAACGACGTCAAAATCGCCGGCAATGCTGTCGGCGATCGCTTCTTCAAAAAAAAGATCGTTGTTTTTTGATTTCATTTTCGCGCATCGGCGCGGAGAATAAATCGGCTTATAAATTTATCTTCCTCGGCGCCAGAACATTGGCCAAAACCTGATCGTATTTTTCTATATCTTCAATGATTATTCCCGTTCCGCGAACGACGCAGGTTAAAGGATCTTCTATGATTACCGTATCAATTCCGGTTTCCTTTTCAATCAGCTGATCAATGCCGCGCAGCAAGCTGCCGCCGCCGCAAAGGTGTATTCCTCTTTTCAGAATGTCCCCGACCAGTTCCGGCGGAGACACCTCAATCACTTCCCGAAGCGCCGCGACGATCGTCTGCAGCGATCTTTCAAGAGCCGCCCTGATTTGCGTGTTTTTAACGATTATCTCTTTCGGCAATCCCGTTGAAGCGTCGCGTCCCCGCGCGGTAATTTCCAGTTTTTCTTCAAGAGGAACGGCCGAACCGATCGTAATTTTCAGCTCCTCGGCCGTCGGTTCGCCGATAATAAGCTTAAATTCGTCGCGGATATATCTGATGATGTCTTCGTTAAATTTATCGCCGGCGATTTTCAAACTTTTGGCGGTGACGATTCCTCCCATTGAAATAATGGCGATGTCGGTCGTTCCTCCGCCGATGTCTATTATCAGATTGGCAGTCGGCTCTTCTATGGGCAGGCGCGCTCCGACGGCGGCGGCAAGCGGCTGTTCAATCAAATAGGTTTTTGCCGCGCCGGCGCCGATAGCGGCGTCTTCAACGGATTTTCTTTCCACCTCGGTCAGATTGCTCGGAACGCCGATGACGACGCGCGAATAGCTGAACGGGGAAGTCATTCCGGCTTTTTTCAAAAAATATCTGATCATTTCCTGGGTAATGTCAAAATCGGAATTGACGCCGTTAATCAATGGCCGCACGGCGGTAATGTGAGCGGGCGTGCGGCTGAGCATTTTTTTCGCTTCGCCGCCGACGGCTAAAATTTGGCCGGTTCTGTTGTTGAGCGACACTATTGACGGCTCATTCAGCACGATGCCGCGATTTCTGGCGTAAACCAGCGAATTCGCCGTTCCCAGGTCAAGCCCGATATCTTTCGCGAAAAAAGTTAACGGAAGTTTCATTGGAAAGGTTATTAAGCGGTGGGTCTAGCGATGATTTCGGGAAGTTTTTCCGAATTTAACAAAGCCGCCTCCCCTCCGGATCTTTTCTTAACTTCAATTTTATCTCCGGTTTTTTCACTGACAACCAAGCGATACGGCGACCCGATTAAATCGGCGTCGGCGAATTTCCGGCCGGCCGAAACATCTTCTCGATCGTCGTATAATACTTTGATTCCCCGTTTTTGTAAATCCCGATAAATTTCTCCGGAACGGCGGAAAATTTCCCCGTTTTTTCCGATCGCCAGAAGATGAGCGGAAAACGGCGCGATTTCAAACGGCCAGATTATTCCTTTTTCGTCGCGATGGATTTCCGCCACGGCGCCCAAAACTCGTCCCAGGCCGATTCCGTAACAGCCCATTATTATCGGGTGTTTTTCCCCTTTTTCGTTGAGAAAGCCGGCGCCCATCGCTTCCGAAAATTTGACGCCGAGAGCGAAGATATTTCCGACCTCAATGGTTTTGGCGTCTTCCAGCGTTTTTCCGCAAACGGGACAGTCGTCTCCCGCTTTTTTGTCGGTTATTTCTTTATTGCGGTTAAAATCGCCGGCGGGACAAAAAACAATGAGATCTTCGCCCGCTTCGGTGGGCGCTTGAAATTCATGGGAATATTCTTTTGAAAACGTTCCGCCGGACGCCTCCGCGACGAGCGTTTTGAGTCCGCAGCGGTTAAAAATTTTTAAGTAGGCGGCTTTGACTTTTTCGTAATACGCCTTTCTATCCTCTTCGTCCGCGTGAAAACTGTATAAATCTTTCATTAAAAATTCCCTTCCGCGCAAAAGTCCGGACTTGGCGCGCAGTTCGTCGCGGAACTTGGTCTGAATTTGATAAAAATAAAGCGGCAAGTCCTTGTATGAGCTGATATGACGCCTGACGATATCGGTGACGACTTCTTCGTGAGTGGAGCCCAGCGCCAGCCATTTTTCCTGACGATCCTGAAATTTATACAAATCGTCCATGGATTCAAAACGGCCGGTTTCCGCCCATATTTCCTTCGGATGAAGCGCCGGCATCAGGAGTTCTTGTCCGCCGACGGCGTCCATTTCTTCGCGAATTATATTCTCAATGTTTTTCAACGCTCGAAATCCGAGCGGCAAAAAAGAATAAACGCCGGCCATCAATTTTTGGACAAACCCGCCGCGCACCAAAAGAACGGCATTAGCCGCCACTTCGTCTTTCGGAGTTTCTTTCTGGGTAGAGGGAAAAAGCTTGGATTGAAGCATGGCGAAATAAATAAAGAATATAAAGGCGTTCGTACCGCAGGGACTTAATATATAGACAGAATATAAAATCTAAGAACGAAAATCAAACCCCCCGCTTTTTCTAAACGCTGTTCGTTCCCCGACTACGCTCTTGGTCTCTCTAGAGAGACCAAGAGATAATCTCGCGGATACTAAATCTCAAGTCAGCTTTTAAACTTGATGATAGGTCGAATCCCGCTCTCCTAAAACAGTCCCGCCACGTCTTTTATCGTAATGGCCGCCATTAAAGCCAGTAAAAGGGAAAATCCGACGGCGTGAGCGACGCCCTCCGTTTTGGCGGACACGGGCGAGCCCTTTATTTTTTCAATCAGCACGAAAAAAAGACGTCCGCCGTCCAGCGCCGGAAAAGGCAGAATGTTTAAAACGGCCAGATTAAGAGAAATCAATCCGAAAAGTTGAAGCAGATACACGACGCTGATTCCGGCGGCTTGGGCGGCGACGCCGACGATACCCACCGGTCCGGCCACTCCGCTAAGCGATCCGTTCGTGAAAATTCCCGCAAGCGCTCCGTAAAAAGCAAAAACGATTTCCTTAATAATAGTCAAAGCATCTTTGAAGCCCTCTCCAAAGGCGGACAAGAACGGCCTCGGTTCGCTGCCGGCTTCAAGCAGGGCGATGCCCAGAGCGCCCTCTCCCTGCGGAGGAGAAACGCGCGAAGCGGTCGTGATATCCAGCGTTTTTCCGGAACGTTCCACCGTTATTTTAAATTCTCCCCCTTTATATTTTTGAATAAATTCAACGAAAGAATTCACGGAAGGGCTTGTCAGCGATTCTCCGCCGGCGTAAATCGCCGCGATTTTATCGGACGGTTTGAGACCGGCCGCCGCCGCCGGACTTTCCGGCCTGACTTCGCTTATGAAAAGAGCGGACGGAATTCCCGCCGCCAAAACGAAAGAAATCGCCAGCCAGCCGAAAATAAAATTCATAAAAACGCCCGCCAAAAGAACAATCGTCCGTTTCCACGCTTTTTGGGAGGAAAAATCGCGTCCCCGATCCGCTTCATTGTCCGGTTTTTGCTCAAGCGTATTTTCGCCGTAAATTTTCACGAATCCCCCGAAAGGCAGCCAATTCAAGCTGTAGCGGGTCTCCCCTTTCTTTTTGGAAATTATTCGCGGCGGAAAACCGAAACCGAATTCCTCCACTTTCAATTTAAAAAATTTCGCCGCCAAAAAATGGCCCGATTCGTGGATTAAAATCAGCAGTGAAAGAAAAAAAATGACCGATAAAATTCCCAGTAGCATCGCGTTTTTATTCGTTTATTTCCGCCGTCTTTTTTTCCAGCAGTCGCTCAATTTCCGAATTGCGGGCGTCAACCGCGGCCTGGATTTTCTCTTTAAGTTTGAATTTCTCGTCTTCGCCTATTTCCTTGTCTTCGCAGGCCTTGCCAGCCGCCTTATTGGCCTCATCGCGCAGTGTCCGCACTCTGATGCGGATGTCTTCGGCTTTGGCCTTCGCGATTTTAACGATATCTTTTTTTCTTTCTTCGGTCAGCGGCGGCAGGTTTATTCTGACGAGGCCTCCGTCAATAGCAGCGCTCAGCTGGGTCGCTTCTTCAATCGCTTTGGCAACGGCGGAAACGGCATTCCGGTCCCAGATGGAAACGACGATTTCCCGCGGCGGGCTGACGCTGATGGAGCCGAGTTGCTTGACCGTCATCATTTGGCCGAAATAATCAACCTTGACGTCCTCAACCAGTTTCGGCATCGCGCGTCCACCCCGCAGAGACGAAAAATCGCGCTTAATATCGTCAATCAGCGCCGCGAATTTTAATTCCAATTCTTTTAAAAGCGTTTCGGTCATAAATTATTTTCTCCGGGCGAATTATTTTCTTGACCCAACGATTATTATCTTACCATTTTTTGACAAATTAATAACCGTGGCCGTTCTTTTGGCGCTAAAGGGAGTAAAAATCTTCCACAACGCTCCCCCGTCGGCGCTTTTGTAGATTTTTGAACCGGAGGCCAGATAAACGATTCCGCGCTCAACGACGACGTCTTCAATCGCGCCGTTTTTTTACGCCGCCGTCTTGACGGAAATCCAATCGCCGCCGTCGTCGCTGCGCAAAACGCCGGAAAGCGACGCGGCGTAAATTCTCCTTTCATTTTCAAGAGTCAGCCGCTTTACCGGTCCGATTCCGTTTCCCGCCGTCGTAAAAATTTTCCCGCCGTCGTAACTTTTGAAAACGCCGTTGGATTTCGTCGCGGCGTAAATCGCGCCGTTTCCGACCGCCAAGTCAAGAACGGCCGAATTAAAGGCCGCCAGCGGCATAAATAAATCGCTCCCGATGATATACCGCATGATTCTTCCGTCCGACAAACCCAAAAGCAGATAACCGTCGTCCATTTCCAAATCCGCGACGGCAACGCCTTTAATTTCAAAAATCGGCTTCAGCGAAAAAAAATTATCCTCCGTCAAATAAACGAATCCCTTGTCTCCTTTTGAGGCGGAAATGAATATCTGCTTCGGATTTGTCCGGTTCGCGACCGTTTTATAAATCGCCGCTCCGTCTATTTTCTTTTCCAGATCGGAAAAAGCGTGCCAATTTTCCCCGCCGTCTTTGCTGATCAGAAGGCCGCGATTTGTTGCCGCGTAAAAAACCGAATCGTCAATCAAGGATTGTTCAACATCAAAGATGTCGGGGGTTGAGCCGAGGCCGTGGATGATCGCCTGATGAAATTCGCCGCCGTTCGCGGAAAGGGCCAACGCTTCCGATTTATTTCCTTCCGCGCCGCCGGCTTCCAAATTAAACGCCTGAAAAACCGTCGGCAAAAAATACGCGGCAATGCCGACGATAAAAATTAAAAAAAACAGAGGAATGATTTTTTCCATTTAATGAGTTAGAAAAATCCGGCTTTAAAAACCCTTACCCGCCGCCGCGGCTTCCAATTGAAGGCGTTTATTGACGTTAAATTGTTTGATAAGCGAAAAACGATTCAGGAACGATCTGGTCAATTCCAGATTCGCGACCGCGTTTTGCCTCAAGTAAATTAGCAGAATTTCCGCGAAGCGGTCAAGCAATTTTTCGTCTTCGGCGAGACGACTCGCGATAAGCGGCCGCCGCGCGGCGATTTTTAAAAAATCTTTCGCCAGCGATTCCGCTTCCAGCCAAAGAGGATCGCCGGCGATAAGATTAACGGCCAGTCCGGGACGTCCCGCCGCTTTTTTTGCCGTTTGCTCCGCCGTTTTAGCGTCGCATCCCAAACTTTTTGCCAAACCGACTATTTGCGCGTCGGAAATCCGGGAAAAATAAAATTTTTGAAGACGCGAAACGAGGGTGGGCGCCAAGAGTTCGGCGTTTGGAGAAATAATAACGATTAAAGCGTGAGCCGGCGGCTCCTCGGATATTTTCAGCAAAGCGTTCTGCGCCTGCGAAGTCATCGCGGACGCGTCGCTTACGGAGACGAACCGCTTTGTTGATTTGAACGGCCGCCGCCATAAAAATTCCTTGATCATCCGCGCCGCGTCAATGCCGATGACTCCGTTTTCGTCCGGAGAAACGGATAAAAAATCCGCGAGGGGGCCGTCCGGATTTTCAAACCGGCCGTTTTCCAGAAAATTCGCCAGAGCGGAGGCAACGGTCGTTTTTCCGACCCGCGATTCTCCGAAAAAAAGATAGCCGTGGGAAAGCGCGCTCCTTTCGGCTAAATTCTTGAAGTGTTTTATCAGGTTTTCGTGCCCGACGATCATTTTTTTGTCTCCGCGCTACCTGTTCCCCGACGCTTTGTTCAGCAGCGTCCGTTTGTAAATATCAAGATGGTTTAATATGGCGCCGCTGCCCTTTGCCACGCAAAAAAGAGGATCTTCGGCGACATAAGCCGCCACTCCCAAGACCCTTTTGAAAAATTCATCAATGTAGCGAAGGTTGGCTCCTCCGCCGGAAAGAATTATCCCCTTTTCCATTATGTCGGCGGCCAGCTCCGGAGGCGTTTCGTTAAAAACGCTCTGGACGGAGGCGGCGATGTCCATCAGGTGGTCGCGCAAAGCGTCAACGACTTCGTTGGCGGTAATAACGACGTCTTTGGGCAGGCCGGAAGCAATATCGCGGCCGCGCACCCGGAATTCCGTTTTGGAACGCGAAGCGAGAGCGGCGCCGATTTCTATTTTCACCGTTTCCGCCATTTGTTCGCCGATCGCCAGCGAGTGCTTTTTCTTAATCATGTCAATTATGGCCTGATCAAATTTGTTTCCGGCGACGCGCAAACTGGACCACGTTACAATGCCCCCGAGCGAAATAACCGCGACCTCCGAAGTTCCTCCGCCGATGTTGATAATCATATTTCCGGAAGGCGAATTGACGGGAATGCCGGCTCCCAAGGCGGCTAAAATCGGCTCTTTGACGATATAGGCCTCGCGCGCTCCGGCTTCGCGGGCCGCGTTGATAACCGCCCGCCTTTCCGTGGAGGTGATGCCGGCGGGAACGGAAATCACCACGTCGGGTTTGAAAATATTGAAACGGCCGGCGGCTTTGGCGATGAAATACTGAAGCATCGCCTTGGTAACGTAGTAATCGGCGATAACTCCGTCTTTAAGCGGACGATAAGCGGTGATGTCATCGGGAGTCCGGCCGATCATTTCTTTTGCTTCCTTGCCGATGGCCAAAACGGAATTATCCGGCGCGCTTAAAGCGACGATCGTCGGCTCGTTGATGATAAATCCCTGTCCGGGGACGAAAACGATGGTATTGGTCGTTCCTAAATCTATCCCTATTTTTCCGGTGAACATTTCGGGATAATTCTAATTCAATTTGAAGCAAGGTGTCAAAATTCGCGCCGGTTTGAATCCTGATTGAAAAGAGGGCGAAAAATAATTAGTATTTAAGCATGACTTTAAGAAAGAGGCGGATTCTCTTTTACGTTTTGGCGGTTTTATTCGTCGTAAGCGGCGGCGGCGCGGCGTTTTATTCTCAAGGATTCCGGATTAATTTTGAAACGTTGGAACTGCAGAAAACCGGCGCCGTCTTTCTTAAAAGCGAGCCGCCCTACGCCGAAATAAAAATTAACGGCAAGATTTTTGAAAATAAGACTGGAATTTTAAAAAGCGGAACTCTGATCGGCGATCTGACTCCCGGGCGTTACCGCGTCTCCGTTTCGCAAAGCGGCTATTCAACGTGGGAAAAGCCGCTTGCCGTTCTTCCCGCGCTCGTCACGGAAGCCGTTAATATCGTTTTGATCCCCGACAAAAAATCGGAGTTAAAAATCCAAAGCGGCGTAGACGATTTCTGGATCAACGGCCAAAATATCGTCTGGCGGGATACCCGGGGCGTTTTGTGGAAAAAAAACGGCGATAAAAAAACAAAAATAATCGGCGACGCCGTTGTCGGCTGGAAAAACGGCTCAAGCCGGCCGATTGTTTTTTCAAAAAAAGACAACGCCTATTCTCTGGTTGATTTCAACAACCTGAATTCGTCTCTGAATCTAAATTCTCTTTTCAATAATCTCAAGGAAAGGCAGCTGCGACTCGCCGGAGCGGTTGAAATTTCCGACGTCCTCAATCATCCCTTTGACGACAATAAAATCATTATCGCGACCAAACGCGCCGTTTACCTTTTGGATACGGCGAAATTGTCGCTTGAGATTATCGGAGAAGACGCCAATCCCTCCGTTATTATCGCCGAAAATTCGGAGATCGTTTGGGCGGACGACAAAAACCGCATTTTCGCCTATAACCTGATGATTAAACGCGCGTCGCTCATCGGCGAAGCAAACGGTAAAGTCCGCGCTCTTCATCTCTCTTCTTCCGGTTATTATCTCATAGCCGAAATTCAAGATAATGCTCCGCTTCTTTTCAATCGCCGCGATCAAAAAACAATCGGCCTGCCGCCCGTTCGCGTTCCTCCCGTTTTTTCGCCCGATGAAAAGAAAATCGCCGTTTTGAATTCAAGCGGCGAATTAAAAATTTATTTTCTTGAAGATCAGATTAAAAACGTCAACAAAAAAGCGGGAGACGTCGCCTTTCTCGTCGCCACCGCCGGAGATTTCCCGGCGATATCGTGGCACGACGATTCGTTCCATCTTTTCCTTCAATACTCGAAAGGGCTTCGTTTCGCGGAAATAGACGACCGTCCGCCCGTCAATGTCGCGGAGATAGACGGGGATATTTCAAAAATTTCCCGCGCCGGCGGAAAATTTTACGCGCTTAAAAACGGCGATCTCTATGAAATCGCCGTTTTTGAAGATTAACGCTTCGCCCATTGCGGAGCGCGGCGGGCTTTTTTGAGGCCGTATTTTTTCCGCTCCACCATACGCGGATCGCGAGTGAGAAAACCTGCCCGCTTGAGCGGTTTTTTAAGTTCGGGGTTTATCTTCAGCAACGCCCGGCTGATTCCGTGCCGCACCGCTTCGGCTTGGGCGCCGATTCCTCCGCCGGACACCCTCGCTTCAACGGCGAATTTTCCTTCAAGTTCCGCCTCTTTCAAAGGAGCGGAGACGCCGATTTGATGACGCGCGACGGTGAAATACTTTTTATATTCCTTTCCGTTGACGAAAATCTCGCCGTTCTTGCCGAAAATCCGCACCCGGGCGACGGCCGTTTTCCTTCGGCCGACGGCTTCGTGATAACGATCGCTCTTAGCCGGCGATTCTTTTTTTCCCGCCTTGACGAAAGTTTTTTTCGTTTTGATAGTTTTAGTAATCATAATTCTCGTTTTATCGTTCAATAATCAGATTTTTCAGCATTTTCGGCTGAAGTCGGTTTTTCGGCAGCATTCCCGCAACGGCGTGCCGTAAAACTCTGTCCGGATTTTTCTCAAAAATCTCCCAGTATTTCTTTTCTTTCAGATGACCGACGTAGCCGGTATGGCGATAATAGGTCTTTTGCTTCTCCTTGCCGCCGCTTATGGCGATCAGGCGAATGTTTTTAACGATAACGCGATTGCCGCTTAAAAGACGCGGAAGGTATCCCGCTTTGTTTTTTCCCTGCAAAATACCGGCGATTTTCGCCGCCAGGCGTCCCAATTTTTGATTTGCGGCGTCAATAACGTATTCCATAATTTACACAAATTCAACAATGCTCTTTAAAACGCCGTCCCGCTTTCTCGTCCCCGTTCCCTTGATTATCCTCAAATAACCGCCGCGACGGTTTTTATATCGGGGGGCGATTTCGTAATAAATCTTTTCGGCGGATTTTTGGGGAAGGCGCGACAATAAAAGGCGCAGGCCGGCCAGATTCTGTTTTTTTCCGAGCGTTACCATTTTTTCAACCTTCGGCTTGATTTCCTTCGCCCGGGCCGTCGTTGTTTCTATTTTTTCTTCCATAATCAAATTATGCGCGATCCCTTTTAAAAAAGACCGGCGGCGTCCCGTTTTTTTTCCGAATTTTCTCCCCTTTTTTAAATGGCGCATTTTGAAAATTAAATTAAGCCGGAATCGGAAATTGTCCGAGTCCTATTTTTTCTTGGCTTTCTTCTCTTTCTTCTCTTTTTTTTCTTTTTTCTCCTTAACCGCCTCTTTCGTTTCTTCCGCCGCTTCTTCTTCCATTTCCTGCCCGCTTTCAATCTGCGATATTTTATTGAAATGATCTTTCAAGATATTGGCGGCTTTGTGCAGGGCGACGGAAGGAGAGATGGTGCCGTCGGTTTCAATGTCAAAAACCAACCGGTTATAATCGGTTCTTTCGCCGACGCGGGTATTTTCAACCACGAAATTCACTTTCAAGACCGGGGAGAAGAAGGCGTCTATGACCAGCGCTCCGATCGGAAGTTTTTCCAGCTTGCGCGCCTCCGAGGGCGCGTATCCCATGCCCCTTTCAACGGTCAACTCCGCTTCCAATTCGGCGTTTTTTGAAGAAAGAGCGGCTATGTGGGATTTAGGGTTGACGATCTCCGCCTGGGGATTGGTTTTGATGTCTCCGGCCGTTACTTCAACTTCTCCTTTCGCTTTCAGCGTCAACGTCTGCGGTTCATCCGTGTAAACTTTAAAACGGATGTTTTTAAGATTGCCGATAATTTCAACGACATCTTCCATAACGCCGGGAATCGTGGAAAATTCGTTGTTCACTCCCTTTATTTTAATCTGGGTTATCGCCGCTCCCGGCAAAGACGACAAAAGAGCGCGGCGCAAAGCGTTGCCGACAGTCAATCCGTAGCCGGAAAATAAACCGTCAATTTCAAAAACGCCGGCGTTGTTTTTTTCGGAAATTTTTTTAATCTTCACCGTTTCGCTGAGATGAGAAAATTTCATAATGTTTATTTTATTTAAACCGCTTTTTTGTTTTCTTTTTATCTTGAATAATAATCAATCACTTTGTCAACGTCAAACGGCCTTTCGGTATCAACCGGCAAGCCGGTTATTTTTCCCTCAAACTTTTCCTTGTCCAATCCCAGCCAGGAGGGCGAATTGTATTTTTTGAGGCGCGAGGGCAATTCAGAGGCGAAAACGCCCTTTTTCGTTTTTTCCGACAGCGAAATGACGTCGCCGATTCTGACGCGACGGGAAGGAGTGTTGCTGACCCGCCCGTTAACGAGAATGTGGCCGTGATTTACGAGTTGTCTGGCAACCAGCCGCGAACTCGCGAAACCGAGGCGGAAAACGACGTTATCCAGACGGCTTTCAAGAAGGCGCATCAAGGCATCGCCGGTCGCTTCCGTCTTTTTCGCCGCTTCGGCGAAAATCCTGCCAAGCTGCCCCTCCTTCAGCGCGTAACTGAACCTGATTTTCTGTTTTTCTTTCAATTGCTCGCCGAATTCGGACGGCGCGCGCCTTCTTCTTTTTCCGTGCATTCCCGGACCGTAGGGCCGCCTGATAATCGCGCACTTGGGCGAATTACAACGATCCCCTTTTAATCCGAGTTTCGTTCCGAGTGCCCGCTCTTTTTTTTCTTTGGCTTTTATCAACATTTTTGTTTTTTTAAAAAATTACACTCTCCTGACTTTTTTCGGCCTCGGACCGTTATGGGGAACGGGGGTAACGTCCCTTAAAGACAAGGGATTAAAGCCGCGATTGATCAAAGAACGAATGGCCGAATCGCGTCCGCTGCCGATGCCGCTGATGATGATATCAACGTCAAACGGGCCGGTGCGGCGCAATTTTTCGGAAATCGCCTCAATCACCTTTGAAGCGGCGAACGGAGTCGCTTTTTTGGGGCCGGAAAATCCGAGGGAGCCGGCCGAAGCCCACGCCACCGTGTCGCCGGCGGCGTTGGTTACCGTAACGATGGTATTGTTATACGACGCTTTAACGTAGATCTTTCCTTTTTCAAATTTTTTAGAGCCGCCTGAAGGCGAACTCTTGGCCGCCGCGGCTTCCGGGCCGCTTGCGTTCTTTAAAAGATCCTTTTCCGATTGTTTGACTATTTTTTTCTTTCCCATTTTTTTATAGTATTGCCGGCGCTACTTCAAATCAACCTTTCTCTTTCCGCTTCCGGCCGTTTTTCTTACGTTTCCGCGCACGGTTCGGGAATTGGTTTTCGTCCTTTGGCCGCGCGCCGGAAGCCGTTTTACGTGCCGAAGGCCGCGATAGCATCTTATGTCTTTCAACCGCCCGATGTGCTGTTTTACAAGCTGGCGCATTTCTCCCTCAATTTTATGATTTTTCTCTATGAAATCCTTGATTTTATTGGCCTCTTCGGAATTTAAATCCTTGGCTTTTTTGGCCGGATCAATCTTTAAAGACGTTAAAATATCAACCGCGGTGGCGCGGCCGATCCCGTAAATGTAGGTCAGGGCGATTTCCGCCCTTTTTCCGTCCGGAATGTTGATACCAAGTAATCTCATAGTAATCTCATAATTATTGATTAGCCCTGTCTTTGTTTATGCTTGACGTTTTTTTTACAGACGACGTAAACCCTCCCTTTTCGACGGACGGTTTTGCAATTCTTGCAAATTTTACCGACTGAAGCTCTGACTTTCATAATAAAAAAAATTACAACCGTCTGACGATTCTTCCGCGACGGTCGTCGTATTGGCCTAGCTCAACCGTTACCCGATCCCCCGGAAGAATTTTAATGTAATTAATTCTCATTTTTCCGGCAAGATGAGCAAGGATTTCCTTTCCGTCGCCAAGCCGCACCTTGAAAGTTAAACCCGGCAGCGCTTCTTCAACGACGCCGTCAACTTTCTTCGTTAATTGCTTGCCATCGCTCATGCAGTTTGAAATGTTATCACGGATAATCTTGGCGAGTCAAGGGCGGACGCCATTCTACTCCGCGCTCACTTTAACGCGAGCCGCGCCGGAAGGAACCTCCCGAACCCAGAAAGGCCAGAAAGAAACGGTGATTTTTTCAATTCCCGGGAAAGATAGCCCTCCCAGCTCGCCCTCCTTTTTGCCGGAAATCAAGCCCTTAAACGCTTCCTGATCCAGGCCGCTCTCAAGAGAAACGCCGAATTTTACCGGCAAAGACATCACGCCGGCGGAAAAGTCCGATGACGCGGGGGCATAGCTTAAATCAACGTTTTTCGGATTGAGAAAGCCGTCGCCGGATTCTTTCCGTCCTTTGGCGACAAGCAGGTCGCGAAGCGTTTGCTCGGAAAAAGCGAAGCCGGACATTTCTCCTTCGGCAAAAACGCTGAAATTTTCCCCCTGGCCGTTTCCTATAATGATGTTTTCCCTGAGAATTTTAAAAACCGATCCGCCGTCAACCGTTTTAAAACCCTCCGGCATCTGACCGACAAGCTCCGCGCTTAAATTATCCCGAAGAACCTGCGCCATTTTGCTTTTCGCGTCGGAAAGGTCTTGCTCGCTCGGCGCCGCCGTTTCGCCGACAAAGCCGCCGCTTAACGACTCTTCAATCGCTCCGTAAAAACCGTCATACTTCGGAGTGCCTTTAAATCCGGGAACGGTCAGTTTTTCAACGGATCCGATGTTATATTCTGTTCCCGGCTTGTCGGCCGTAATCGAAACTTCAACGCTTGAGGTCGTCATCCGTCCGTCGACGACCTTAGCGCCGGGAACGGTTACCTTTTCGTCAATGCGAAAAATTTTGCCGTCCGGCGCTTCAAAGCGGGTTGTCGCCACCAGTGTTTGCGCGTTCGGACCGAAAGCGTTGAATATCTTTATTTTCCCCTTGGCTTTCTGCTCGCCGCTTTTTTTCAGCGAAGCCGGGAAAGACATCGTCGCGTTTTTTGTCAAAGGACCGAAGGTTTGTCCCGGAATTTTCATTTTATCCAGATCATTTTCGGCCGCGTTTTTATCAACCGCGACGATTCCGTCATAAGACCAGTCGGCCTTTTTTAAAACCACGGAAACGGCGGCGCGAGGCAAAACGGTCAAAGCGAGATAAGCCGCCGCCGCCAGAAAAATAATCGCCGCTCCGGCAAAATAAACAATCCTTCTTTTTCTAAATATTTCCGGCAGGCGCCATTTTACCGAAATCGTTTCCGGCGCGGCTTCCTCAACGTGAATGGGAATTTTTTCCTCCCGTTCAAATTTCCGCTTTTCGGCGGCGGAAAGAACTTCGGAAGCCGGCGGTTTTTCTTCTTTTTCTACGCGTAAATGAAGGATTGCCGGCTGTTCTTCCGGTTTTTTTTCCGGTTCTCCATCCTCTTTCGCCTCCGTCTCTTTCGGCAAACGGCCGGCCGGATAGGTTGAGTAAACCGACGGCGTTATGTCGGAAACCCGCCTTTTGCCGCTTCCGAATCTCAATACGGGATTTCTCCCTTCAATGCCGCTTTTTTCCGCCATTTCCAAGACGTCATCGTCCACGGATTCAATAAAAATCTTTTTTCCGGCGGCGTCGGCCTCTCTTTTTAAAAGCTCAAAATTTTCCGCCTCTTCCCCCAATCTGGAAAATTTGGGAACGCGCAGAACGACTTCCTCCGCGACGGAAGAAATTATTTCTTCGGTCACTTTCGCCGCGCTGTCGGCGGGCCCGATGTTTATTTTTTGCATTTTTATTTTCATAGGCGTCATTTAACGCGGCGCTTTGACATTCAGCCCGTCAGCCATTTCGCGCGGCGGCTTATAAGGCGGTTTAAATTTCCCTCTTTGCCGTTGAAGTGCGCTTCCAGAAAAACGGCGAGGGTGGAAAATGCCCGCTTTTCAAAAGCCGCCTCCGCTGATTTTTTCATTTTAACACGAAATCCGAACATTTCCGATATCGCTTCCGGCGAAAGAGGCGCGATTTTAAAATCGAATTTTTTATCAAAAACAACGGCCGGCAATTCGCAAAAACTGCCGAGATGGACGACTTCGGGCGCGGCGGATTTCGCCGAGGAAAAAACCGACTTTAGGCCCTTTAAAAACATCTCAAATTCTTCCAAAAATACTTTCTGGAAATGGCGGAGAAATTTCTCCGAGGCGTCGCGCGCGATATACCGGCCGATTACCGCTTCCGCCGCTTCGGCGGGAATTTTTAAATATCCGGAAAAAGCGGACCGCAAATTTTCTCCGCCCCACTTGAATTCATCAAGATAAAAAGCGCGGCCGGAAGCGGAAGAAAATAAAACGGCGCGGGCGGAAGCCAAAAGAGCGACAGCGGAGCTTTCCTTTCCGGATTTCCGGGATAAAAGATGAGCCCACGCGCTTCCCAGTTCCGTTACGCGGACAAAAGCGTTTTTCTCGCCGAAAAAGTTAATTTTCAAAAAATCAAACAGCTTTCTTGAAATAAACGTTTCGCTTAAATCAATTTCCGCGCTTTTCGCCTTGAAACCGACGGGATTGATGACTTTATGTCCGTCCAATTTTATTTCGCCGACTCTGATGTCGCTCAAAACGACGTCAACGTCGCCGACACCGAGACGTTCCGCCGCCGCCGCGCGATAGCGGTCAAAAAACCGCCAAAGGGCCTGAAACAGAATATTGTCCAGATCGCTTTCGGTTATCGTTTCCTTGGGATTGTCGCGAATGATGCCTATGGATGAATTGACGGTGTAGGCAAAATCGGAATCAAGCGCGAGAATCGTTTTATATCCGCTCAAACCCTTGGTAATTTTTTTTAAAGCGCCAAAAACGTCTTTTTCTTTGGTCTCAAAAAACCGGCATTTCAGCACGTTGACGCTTTTATCGGCGAAATCGGCTCTTAAAACCGTCGCCTTGGAGCAATCTCCGAATATTTCAACAACCAAAAAATCGCCGTCTTTAACGAAAAGAGAGTTCACAAAACGGGAAATTTTCTTTAAGCGGCTCACTGTCTATATTATAAATGAATCCGCTTCCCGAAACAATCCGCCGATTTATTGCGTCTAGCGAGGATAGAAAATGAGAACTTATTCTCATTTTCTCCGAGCGACGACGCAAAAAGAGGAGAATACCCTTTATAAGGCGTCCCTCAGGCGTTCTTTGAGTTCTTTTATCTTTCTTTCCTCAATTTCTTTTAAAATCTTCCTGATCTCCTCCTCGTATTCACGATGGAGCGCTTGCGTTTTTTTCGCGAAATCGTCAAGAATTTTCCCCACCGCTTCCGCCAGTTCTTTATCGTTCATTTTCGTTGATTGAATCGTTTTTTATTTTTTCTCTTCTTCTTCTTTCTCGTCGGCGGACAGAAACTCAAAAACCGCCGTATCCATTTTGTTGATGGCGTCAATTTCCGTCCGCTTGAGATTATTCTCAAGATTTTCAAGATCTTTATCGTCCTGATCGGCGCGGACGGACAATTCAGCCGTCCTCCGCTTAAGATCGTCGTTTTCTTTTTTAATCGCGGCGGAGAGTTGCTTCGCTTTGGCTAACACGCTTGTTTGATTCTGATTGTTCCCGGTGTTGTTGTTGGTGTCCATAATTTATTTATTATTTTTTTTATTCCCACCTTTTCATAATGGCGACCATTTTTTCAAACTCATCATTGGAAGGAAGCTTTCTCCTGTCCACCCGGCCAGTTTGAAAAACGTAGTAATCGTTCAGAATCCTTTCAAAATTATTGACGGAAACGCCCCAATCGCTCAGATTCACCTCGCCGGAAACGATTCCGGCCATTTCCAAATCGGACAAACGCACCTGAAATTTAGAAGCGAAGAGATCGTTCCATTTCTGAAGGCGCTCGCCCAACGGCTGAATCTCCGCGGCAGCTTCTTTTCGTTCCGCCGGCGCCGCTTTTCCGCCGTCGGCGGAGATTTCTTGCCTTCCGAGTTTTGCCTCTACCCTGCTTTTCTTTGTTTCTTTCTCAAAATAGACGGTTTCTCTGTTGGCGATTCTTGAAAAAACATTATGGGCGTCCCGCCAATATGAAGATCCTTTATCCCATTTAGTCAGCCGCTTTTCCGTTTTTTGCCGCTCTTTGACTAAACCTTTAAGATATTTCTCGGTTTGTTTTAACTCGGCTTTAATAATCGCCATTTCTTCCTTGATGGCTTTCTTTTCTTCTTTTGGAGCATTGGCCATTTCCCGCCGCAGGGCCTCCAGTTCATTTTGAAATTCCTTTTTCCTGTCGGTGTGAGATTTTACCTCTAAATCAAGTTGATTTTTACAATTTTTCAAAGAAGAGATTTTCAGCTCGTAAGGGCGCAGACCTTCGGCGATGCGGCCAAGCGTTTCGGCGGCGATGTCTTTTCGCTTATTTTCGTAGCGCCTTTTGTGATTTTCTCTGTTAGCCAGCCGCGACTGAACTTTCTCTTTATCGGCCGCCAATTTCTCAACGCGCATGCGCATTTTTTGAATGGAAGCGTGAATCCGCTCGCGTGAAGAAGCGGACGCGCCGACAAAACGTCCGGAGAGACGCTCTTCCTGTTTTTTAATTTGAGCTTCCAAAGCGACGATTTGCTTGTCATTGGCGGAAACTTCACCGGCGAATTTCCGGGATTTTTTATCGTGCCAATCGTATAATTTCTGACTGAACCACACCTTCGCGCGGTCAACCGTGTTCATTCTGACTCCTTCGTAAAGTTTTTTCGCGAATCTTTTAACGCCATCGGAGACCTTTTCACAGCAACTACCGAAATCATAACAGTCCAAAGGCGGCGTTTCCGCGCGTTTTTCCTTTTCGGCTTCGCGATCGGGGGGGGTCGGAGGAGGAGGGCCTTCTAAGTTCACGGCCTTTTCGCTGACTTCTTCGACTTTTTCTTCGGCTTCTTCTCCCGCCGTTTTAACCCCCTCAACGAATTCCCCGCCGGCCGTTTTCGCTTTGCCGACTTCCACGGGAGTTCCGCCGGCTGATTCCACCCGCCCGGTTCCTTTTTCGGTTTTTTCAGCGGCAAGACCCTCGCTTAATTCTTTCGCCTTTTTTACTCTCTCAATATCTTTAAACCTTTCCAGCATAGCCTCTTCGTTAACCACATAGAAAACTTGGCCTTCTTTTGCGGCAGATTCCTGCATCTTTTTAATCAGCTCGGCATGTTGGGGATACTCCTTTATAAATAAATTCGTGCGAGAAATGGGATCGAGTTTTTCTCTTTTTTCCCGCTCTTCTTTCAAATACTTTTCGGAAAGCTCTTTTTCTTTTGAAATCAAGCCCTCTTTCCTAATCCTTTCAATCTCCCGGATTAAAGATTCCTCCGATCCCTTTTCTGCCCGAATACCCGTCGAGTCGCGTTCCCGTAAAGTTTTAATTTCTTCGGCGTATTCGGGGTGTTTCCCGGCAAATTCTTCAAATCTTGCCCGACCCTCGCCTTCTCTTTTTATCCGATCTGCTTCGTTTTGCGCATACTTTTCTTGATTTTTTTCTGGGTTTTTTGACATTTTTTCTTGAGATGTTTCTTGACCTTTGTTTATATTTTTTTCCGGTTGAGATGATTTATTGTTTTTACCCGCTTCCTTTTCGGCTAGCCACTTATCTTTTTGTTCCTGCGCTTTTACGCGTTCCGCGTCAAGAAACCGGACTCTTTCTTCGTAATGGGCGATCCGGTCGGATATTGTCTTGCTCTTTCCCGTCATCGCCCTGCTTTTCTCCAGTTCATTATATGCCTCCAGTAATTGTTTTTCCATCCTTTGCAATGCCGGAAAACTCCCCTCTTTTTTTTGAATTTCTAAAATTTCTTCCAACCTTTTTATCATAATACCCGCCTGTTCGCGCTTGGCGCGTTCCGCCTCAGCCGTCGCCGCTATTATTTCACCCGGCTTGATTCCCCGTTTTGTTAATTGCGTTGTTAATTGTTCCGTTATAGAGCCGGAAACATCAACGGCGTCGGATTTTTTTGGCGTTTCGTCTTTATCCGCTTTGCCGCTTTTTTCGCCGCCGCCATATTTATATTGCGATTCTCTTATGGCTGTTTCCCTTTGCTGTTTTTTAGAAAGCATAACTCTGGCCTCTTTGATATCTTTAGGCGTGGGTTGGTGTTTTTCGTTCATAAATTATTAAATAATTATATCGCGCTATATCCGATTTTTGAAAATTTTATAAAGCAACTATACCAAATTCTTCAAAATTAGTCAATTGCCGCTTTTATCCGCCTGATCCCCGCTCCAACCGCTTCTTCTTTCGTTATCCTAAATTTGCCGATTTCAAGCAAGTGGCCAACGTGCGGTCCGCCGCAAAATTCTTTGCTGAAAGCGTCGCTCAAGGAATGACCGATGTAATAGACCTTGACGACGTCCGGATATTTTTGCTT
>JACRHY010000034.1 GCA_016215765.1 Parcubacteria group bacterium | reverse complement strand
TCTTGACGGCTCCCGCTCTTTCTCCGCTCTCGTTTCCGTGTTTATCTCGGGACTCAAGGAGGTGTTGCCGAGATAGGAGATAAGAAGAATATAGAATTTAGCGAGTAGGCAGTAGGCGGAGGGGAGAAGATAGAATTTTCCGCCAAAGGGCGCCCGCCTGTCGGTCGGGCAGGGATCCGCTTATGGCGGAAGCGAATTTGGACTAACGGCTAAAGATCAAACATTCCCGCGGTCTCACGAATGATACCGCGGGTTGTTTGACGCTCGGTTGTTTGACGCTCTTGCGCGATTTGAAAAAATGAATTATTATAGGATTTAATATGTTAACTACCCGACAAAAGCAGGGAATTATTAAGGAGTTTCGCCTGCACGACGTTGATTCCGGATCGGCCTCGGTTCAGGTTGCCGTTTTGTCCCGCCAGATAGACGAGTTGGCGCGGCATTTGAAAAAGCATGCCAAGGACAACATCTCCCGCCGCGGCCTTTTGAAGATGGTCGGACACCGCCGCCGCCTTTTGGATTATCTGAACAAAAGCAACGCCAAAGAATACAATACCGTCATTAAAAAGCTGGGCCTTAAAAAGTAAGAACGAGCGATGAACAGCATCAGGCACGAGGATCAGCGCGTCGGGATTTTTATAGACATCCAAAATCTCTACCACTCGGCAAAAAACCTTTATCAGGCGCGCGTCAATTTCCACGAACTCATTAGAGAAGTGACCGGCGACCGGAAACTCATTCGCGCCGTTGCTTACGTCGTTAAAAGCGAGGGCGTCGGCCCTTCCGACGAGGCGATCTCTCCGTCAGGAAGAGAAGCGTCTTTTTTTGAGGCGCTGGAGAGAGAAGGCGTGGAATTGCGCCTTAAGGACATTCAGATTTTTCCCGGCGGAGTGAAAAAGGCCGACTGGGATGTCGGTATGGCCGTTGACGCCATCCGGATGGCGAGTTTTCTTGACGTCGTCGTGCTGGCGACGGGAGATGGGGACTTTTTGCCGCTGGTTGATTATCTGAAGTGGGGAATGGGGCGGCAGGTGGAGGTTGCCTCTTTCAGCCGCAGTACTTCCGCGAAACTGAAAGAATCCGCCGATTATTTTTACGATTTGGGAGAATCGCCGAAAATGATTTTGAAAGTTAAACCGACCAGAAAATTAAGATAAATTTTTAATTACCAAATATAATGAGCGCGCAACAATTAAACAGAAAAATTTTTGAAACGGAATTTGCCGGCCGGCCGTTCAAGCTGGAATTTTCCCGAATCGGCAACCAGGCCAATTCGGCCGTCATCGGAAAATACGGCGAGACGATCGTTTTAGTGACGGCGGTGATGGCCCATGAAGACAAGGGGGTTGACTATCTGCCCCTGCTCGTTGACTACGAAGAGAGATTTTACGCCGCCGGAAAAATAATCGGCAGCCGTTTCGTCCGCCGCGAGGGGCGCGCTTCGGAAGAAGCCGTTTTGTCCGGCCGGATGATTGACCGGACAATCCGTCCGTTGTTTGACCAGAAGATCCGCCGCAATATCCAGGTGGTCGTGACGGTGCTTTCCATTGACGAAGAAAACGATCCGGATTTCGTCGCTTTGGCGACCGCTTCGGCGGCTTTGGCGACCTCCGACATTCCGTGGAACGGTCCCGTTGCCGGCGTGAAACTGGCGGTTATCGGCGGCGATGTCGTTGTCAATCCGACCGCTTCGCAACTGAAAGAGGGAAACGTTGTCTTTGACGCTTTTGTCGCCGGAAACGGCGAGGGCATCAATATGATAGAACTTTCCGGCAGTGAAGCCGACGAAGACCTCGTCATTGACGCTTTTGAAAAAGCCAACAAAGAAATAGGAAAGCTGATCGCGTGGCAGAAAAAAATCGCGGCGGAGATCGGCAAGCCGAAAGCGGAAGTGGAGTTAAGCGTTCCCGACGAAGAATTTAAGAAAAAAGTGGCCGATTTTATCGGCGGCAAATTGGAAGCGGCGATCTACGTCGGCGATAAAGTGGAGTACAAAAATAAAATTTCCGAAGTGAAGAGAGGTCTTATTGACCATCTGAAAGCGGAAGGGCTGCAAGAAAAAATCGGGCAGGCGGATCTTTTGTTTGAAGAGGCGATTGACCGCGTCGTCAGCGAAAACATCCTGAAAAAAGAAAAACGTCCCGACGGTCGGCGGCTTGACGAAGTGCGTCCGCTTTTCGCCGAGGCGCATCTTTTTGAGCGGCCGCACGGTTCGGCGCTGTTCATCCGCGGCAATACGCAGGTTTTGGCGGTGACGACGCTGGCCGCCCCCGGCGCCGAACAGCTTATTGAAACAATGGAAACGACCGGCAAGAAGCGGTTTATGCTTCATTACAATTTTCCTTCTTTTTGCACGGGCGAGATCGGCAGTTCCCGCGGTCCCGGCCGCCGCGAAATCGGTCACGGCGCGCTGGCTTACAAAGCCGTCGCGGGGCTTATTCCGTCGTCCGAAGAATTTCCTTACACGATTCGCGTCGTCGCCGAAACGCTTTCTTCCAACGGCTCTTCGTCAATGGCGACGACTTGCGCCAGTTCGCTTTCTTTAATGGACGCCGGCGTTCCGATAAAGCGGCCGGCGGCGGGAATCGCGATGGGATTGATTTTGGGCGACGGCGGAGAATATAAAATTTTAACCGACATCCAGGGGCCGGAGGATCACCACGGCGATATGGATATGAAAGTCGCCGGCACGGAAAAGGGCGTGACCGCCATCCAGATGGACGTCAAAGTTGACGCCGTTGGCGTGAAAATTTTGCGCGAGGCGTTCAAACAGGCCAAGGCGGCGCGGCTGGAGATTTTGAAAGCGATGTCTTCGGCGCTCGCCAAGCCGCGGGAAAACATTTCGGCTTACGCGCCCGTCGTTTTGACGATGAAAATTGATCCGTCCAAGATCGGCGAAGTCATTGGCGCCGGCGGCAAGGTCATCAACAGCATCGTAAAAATGACCGGCGGCGACACCATTATTGACATTGAGCAGGACGGCAGCGTTTTCATCGCCGCTCCCAAAAGAGAAAACGCCCAGGCGGCTTACGATCACGTCGCGGCGATTGTCAGGGAGTTTCAGGTGGGTGAAGTCGTTGAAGGAACGGTTTCCAAGATTTTGGATTTCGGCGCCATCGTTGATATCGCGCCCGGACGGGACGGGATGATTCACGTTTCCGAATTGAAAGACGGTTTTGTCAAGAAAGTGGAAGATGTCGTAAAAATCGGCGATTACGTTCAGGCGAAAGTCATCCGCGTGGAAGACGGCCGCATCGGCCTTTCATTAAGAGGGGTGAAATAAAGAAGCGTTTAGGGTTTAGCTTTTAGCGTTTAGGATTTGTTCTGAGCCGCACCGCAAGGTTTATCCCGATTCGCCGGCTGACGGACGAATGATTTCGTTATCCACAACTCTTCGCTTTCGTTGTTTTTCGCGTTGTGATAGAATAATCGCATGAATGAACCATTCCAAAACAATCCGGGCGGTTCTCAGGACGTCCCCCGGAGCGGCGCCGGCGTTCCGCCTCCTCCTCCGCCGCCGATTGAAATCCGCACGATGGAGTCGGATTTAAAATCTTTGCAAGAAAGTGGCGGCGCGGCAATCACTCCCAAACCGATTGCGACCGCTCCTCCTTCCGTTTCGGCCGAAAAGCCGGAGGAGGTCAAGCTTACCATTCCCGGATATACCGGACCGGAAGAGCCGCTTTTTTCCGCCGATTTATCCGTTCCTGCCGCCCAAGCCGCCGTTTCGGCTAAATCAAATTTATTGAAAATAGCGCTGGTCGCGCTGGGAGCGATCGCCGTCGCCGGCGTTGTCGGCGTCGTTTCTTATCTTTATATTTATCCCAAATTGTTTCCCGCGGCGGAACCGGCCGTAGTAGAACAGCCGCCCGTTGAAAAACCGGCGGAACCGGTTATTCCTCCGGCGCCGAAAGTCGTTCATAAATCGTTTTTGACGATAGCCGCCGATTTAACCGAAGAGGCGAAGCTTTCGGCCGTTGATCTTGCTTCTCTGCTTGGCGGTTTGAGGCAATCCGCCGCCGATAAGCGCGCGCCGGGAACGTTCAAAGAAATAGTTTTCACGGGATCGGTCGGTTTTATCGCCTCTTCCGATTTATTTTCCGTTCTTGTTCCCGAGCTGAATTTAAAAAATTCTTTTGGAGACGATTACACGGCGGCCGTTTATTACGACGAGTCGGGGGCTTGGCCGGTTTACATACTGAAGCTTAAGACGGGCGTTTTGGTCGCCGAGGCCCAGCTGGCCGTCAGCCGTTTGGAATCGTCCCTGAATTTGAAGAATTTATTCGTCGCCGATCCCGGCGCGATGAGTCAGGAAGGATTTAAAAACGGCAAAATCGGCGATCGCCAAACCCGCTACGCCGCTTTTTCCGCTAAAGGAGCCGCCGTCAATTACGGCTGGTTCGGCGATTACGTCATCGTCGGCTCTTCTTACCCCGCCTTCAAAGAAGCGGCCAGGAGAACGGGCTTTTAATCAGATAAACAAATGCTTTCTCAAGAGGATTTAAAAGAGCTGGAGAGCAAACTTCTCCGGGAAAAAAGCGAGCTGGAGTCAGAAATTCAAAACGTGGAAAAAACGGCTCCGGATTTCGGAACGGACACCGATTCTTTTGAAGAAGAATCTGATGAAGCGGAAGAATTCAGCACTCAATTCGGCATTGACCGGACGCTGAAAGAACGGCTGGACGACGTTAAGGCGGCTTTGGAAAAGATCGGAAGCGGCGCTTACGGAATGTGTGAAAAATGCCGCGGCGAAATTTCTCTGGAACTTTTGCGTCTTGATCCGGAATCCCGCTATTGCCGCCAGTGCAAGCAAGTCGGCTAACTAACGCAAGCAAACCGGATAACTCCGGACATTTTTCGGATCTAACGAAAGACGATGAAAAATATAGCCCGAGTTTTTTCCGCCGAGCTTGAAGGGATAGACGCTCGGCTTATTGAAGTGGAGGTTGATATCAACGTCGGTCTTCATAGCTTTAACATCGTCGGACTGGCCGATAAAGCCCTCTCCGAGTCAAAAGAAAGGATCAATGCCGCCTTAAAAAACAGCGGCATCAAGCCGCCGGCGAAAGAAAATCGCCGCGTTACCGTCAATCTCGCTCCGGCTGACGTCAAAAAAACCGGCTCGCAATACGATCTGGCCATCGCCGTCGGCTATCTTTTGGCCTCGGAGCAGATCAAAAATTTTTCCGTTAACGATAAAGTTTTTGCCGGCGAACTGGCTTTGAACGGCGACCTGCGCCCCGTAAGCGGCGCCCTGAATATCGCCCGTTTGGCGCAAAAAAAGGGATTTCAACGCTTGTTTTTGCCGAAAGAAAACGCTGCGGAGGCGGCGATCATCGACGGCGTTGAAATCACTCCGGTCGGAAATTTGAGCGGGCTCATCGCCCATTTGGAAGAAAGATCGGAAATCGCCGCTCATCCGCGGACGGAGCTGGATTTTTCGGCGGAGGGAAATCAGGGCGCGGATATTTCGGAAATCAAAGGACAGGAAGTGGCCAAACGGGCGTTGGCGGTCGCCGCCGCCGGCGGCCACAATATTCTGATGTTCGGCCCTCCCGGGTCCGGAAAAACCATGCTGGCCCAATCGCTCGTTTCCATTCTGCCGCCGCTGTCTCCGGAAGAAGCGATTGAGGTCTCCCAAATTTACAGCGCCGCCGGACTTTTAACCAGAGAAAATCCTTTTTTGACTCACCGTCCGTTTCGCGCCCCGCATCACACCGCTTCGCCCGTGGCGGTTGTCGGCGGAGGGCCGGCGCCCAAGCCGGGAGAGATCAGCTTGGCTCATAACGGCGTTCTTTTTCTGGACGAACTTCCGGAATTCCGCCGCGATCTTTTGGAATCGCTGCGCCAGCCGCTGGAAAGCGGACGGGTTGTCGTTTCCCGCGCGCGGAACAGCGTTTCTTTTCCGGCGCGTTTTACGCTGGCGGCGGCGATGAATCCCTGCCCGTGCGGCTATTACAACGATCCGGAAAAAGAATGCCGCTGCGGCGCTTTTGAGATTTTCCGGTATCAGAAAAAAATATCCGGCCCTCTTCTTGACCGCATTGACATTCAGATAAACGTTCCGCGGGTAAAAGTCGCCGAATTGCGCTCGCCCTCGCGCGGCGACTCGGGGAAGGCGATCAGGGAAAAAATCGCCGCGGCGAGAGCGGCGCAAAAGGAGAGATTCGCGAAGACGGAGCCGCGGATATACGCCAATTCGCAGATGTCTTCCAAACAGTGCGAGGAGCTCGCCGATCTGTCCGCCGACGCCGAGAAATTAATTAAAGATCTCTTTGATAAAGCGTTCGTTTCGGGGCGGGGATATTATCGCATTTTGAAAACCGCCCGCACCATCGCCGATCTTGAGGGGTCGCAAACGCTGAACGCCGGCCATCTGGCTGAGGCGTTCCAGTATCGCCTGCGTGACGGAGAAATGGTTTCATAAATCGCTTTCTCCGGAGTATTATACGAAGCATATGTTTCTTTCTCTGATAAGCGCCGTCTTGGGCATTCTGGCCTTCCCGCCGTCAAATTTTTCTTTTCTCGCCCTTGTTTTTTTGGTTCCTTATTTTGTTTTTTTAATCCGCGAAGACCGGCCGCTCCGCCTGCTGGCGGGATCGTTTTTATTCCAATCGGTTTACGGTTTGGGATTGACTTATTTCCTTATTGAACCGCTGTTGTATCTTTCCAAAATTCTGATTTTTCTCATCCTGCCTTTTTTCGTTATCGGAATTAAAAAAATTTTTCTCTGGCGGGAACGGGGGATCAATCTTTTCCGGTTCGGCGATATTGTTATTGCGACCGTCGCCGTTTCCGTCGGCTATCTGGTTGTTGATTATCTTTCGGCCAAATACGCCCTGATGCCGGCCTATATTATTTTTTCCGGAAATGCCGCGGGCGCTTCCTTTCTCGGCTTGGCGAAATACGGCGGACTTTTCGCCCTCGGCGCTTTCGTTGTCTTCGTTAACGGCATTTTTACTCTCGCTTATTTTGAATATTTCAATTTCAAATGGCGGCTGGCGTACGGAAAAAATTTCATCATCACCGTTCTTGTCGGTTTATTCGCCGTTTCCGCCGGCGTCGCCGTTTCACGGTCGGCGCTGACGGAACGAGCGCGCGAATACGCTTTTCGCGGCCGCGTCTTAAACGTCGCCGTCGTTTCCGTCAGCCGGAAATTTGACGCGGAGTTGAGCGATTTTCCGCGCGTTCTGTCGCTGGAACGGCTGGGGCGGGCGTCCGATATCATCGGCGGGAAAATCGCCGTTTTGAAAAAGCAATTGGGAAACGAACGCTTTGATTTGGTGATACTGCCGGAGGGGCTGTTAGACGCCGAAATTTTAAACAACGCCGACGCCGAGGCGCTTTCAAAATTCGGCGTTTCCAACAACGGTATTTTAATTTCGGCTTTTTCACGGCTGGCGAAAGAACTTGGCGCCGATCTTTTGACGGATTTTACGACAGTGCGGGCAGGCCCCGCCTCTGACGGGGCAGGGAAGCGGTACAATAGCGCCGTTTTGTTTGGCGCGGACGGATCAATCGCCGGCATTTACGATAAAAACGGACTCGCTTACGGCGGGGAATACTGGCCGTTCGGCGACTGGCGGCCGTTTTATTTCAATTGGCTTCGCTCCCGAATGTCGCCTTTTTCTCCGATAATGGATGATCGCTATAACTATGCCGCGGGAACCGAGCGCAAAATTTTGGAAATTAAAAACGGCGCGCGTTTCGGGACGCTTATTTGCCTTGAGGCGCATTTGCCGCGACGCGCGTCCGAATTGGCCGCCGCGGGAGCCGATTTTCTGGTAAACCCGTCCAGCAATCTTTGGCTAAAGAAGGGGGTTAATAGGTATCTCGGCCTTTCAACTAATTTGCGGCGGATCACGGCCGTTTCCAGCGGTCTTCCCGTCGTTGTCAGCGGCCGTCAAGATTGGGCGGGCGTTATTTTTCCCGATGGCACGGCGGAGCTCGTTGATTTTCAAAACCCGCTTGATTACGGCGTTTTCAAGGGCCCGATCCGGTTTTGAAATCCGGCCCCCTTGCCATACTCCACGGATTCGTATTATTGTTTGTAGCTGGTTTAAAACCGATACTTTAACAAAGGAGGCGGCCGTGGCAAAGGTTGTTGCGCGAGGCGAAGTGATTTTGTGGCTTGAATCGGAATTCGCGGAATTTATCGGCGATTTTCAGGAGAAGGTGAATTTCAGTTTTGAATCGGAATTCGCGCAACTTATCAAAGATTTAGCGACACCCTATCACGCTCGCCTCACGGAAGGCGAGTTTTTTGCGTCCAAAAAGTATAAACATTGCCACGGTAACGTTTGAACTTGGTTCGCTCGCCCATCACGAAAAATAGATTTTCGCGTGGGCTCGTTGCCAAGTATAGATAAGACATCGCGGAAAAGCGGAAAGAAAATGCGACGTTTGACTTTCTTGGCGGTTTCGTGGTACTCTGAAAAAGTTGAGATGAGTCCGCTCCCGCGGACTTTATTAATAAGAGATATTCATAAATGATAGATCTAAAAACATTGTCGTCGGCGGTCAACCAGATTGCCGCGGAAAAAGGAATAGCGGCTGAAAAAATAATGGAGGCGTTGGAATCGGCGCTGGCGGCCGCCTATAAGCGCGAGTATCGCGAGAGAGGAGAGGCGGTGAAGGCGAAGTTTGATTTGAAGAGCGGAAAGCTTGATTTTTGGCAGATAAAAACCGTCGTTGACGAATCAACGGTGAGGATGAGCGAGGAAGAGGAAATTACCGAGGGAACGGAGAGGAAATCAAGAGAGACGCATAAGCCGGAAGAAGGGGAAGAGGCGGAAAAAAAACCGGTTTTCAATTCGCTCCGCCATATTTTTCTTGAGGAGGCGAAAAAAATAAAAAAAGACGTCCGACTCGGCGACGAGCTTGAATTTTCGTTGGAATCTCACGATGATTTCGGCCGCATCGCCGCGCAGACGGCCAAGCAGGTTATTTTACAAAAACTTCGCGAGGCCGAACGGGAATCGGTAATGAAAGAATTTCGCGGCAAAGAAGGAGAGATTGTCAGCGGCATCATTCAGCGTTTTGAGCGGGGAGGCGTTTACGTTGATCTGGGGCGTGTTATCGGCGTGATGTTTCACAACGAAATCATTCCGGGGGAGCATTATCGCGTCGGCGAGCGGATGCGTTTCTATGTTTTGGCGGTTCAGGAGCCGGCCGGAGGCTTGCCGGGCATAGTTTTGTCCCGCTCTCATCCTAAATTCGTCATCAAGCTTTTTGAGCTGGAAGTTCCGGAAATCGCCGACGGAATCATTGAAATCAAACTGATCAGCCGCGAAGCCGGCAGTCGGACGAAAATCGCCGTTGCTTCCAACGACGAGCGGGTTGATCCGGTCGGCTCCTGCGTCGGCCAGCGGGGAACGAGAGTGATGGCCGTTACCAACGAGCTTGGACAGGAAAAGATTGACATCATTGAATGGTCGGAAGAGCCGGAAAAATTCGTCGCCAGTTCTCTTTCGCCGGCAAAGGTGAAGATGGTGGAGATTCTGTCCCGCCGCGAGGCGCGGGTTTTGGTGCCGGAGGATCAGTTAAGTTTGGCGATTGGCAAAGGAGGGCAGAACGTTCGTTTGGCGGCGAAACTTACCGGTTGGAAGATAGACGTCCGTTCCCAATCGCGTCCGGAAGAGGTTCACGAAGGGGGCGTCGCGGAAATCGCGGAGGAAAATCGGAAAGAGGGCGGAGAAGAGGCGTCTTCGGACGGGCAATGAGATAAGAATGGTCGCTAAATAAAACAGATAAAAATTAACGATTATATAATTTATATTTATGGATAAGGTTATTTATTTGGCGATCGGCGCGGCTCTGCTGACTTTGCTTTACGGCGCTTACCTGGCGCGTTGGATCGTTAAACAGCCGGCGGGGGACGAAAAGATGAAAAAAATCGCTTCGGCGATTCAAAAAGGATCGGCGGCATTTTTAAACCGGCAATATAAAACCGTCGCTTTGGTGGCGGTTGTCGTTTCCGTCGTTATTTATTTCGGTCTTGGCTGGCTGATGGCCGGCGCTTTTCTGATCGGCGCGACGGCTTCTGCGTTGGCCGGTTATATCGGAATGAAGCTTTCCGTTCAGGCGAACGTTCGGACTGCCGAAGCGGCTAAATCCGGTCTGGCCGGCGCTTTTCTCACCGCTTTTCGCGGCGGTTCAGTGACCGGTCTGGTCGTGGCGGGGTTGGCGCTTTTGGTTGTGGCGGGATTTTTCGCCCTCACTTCCGATCCGAAACTTCTTATCGGTCTCGGTTTCGGCGCGAGTTTGATTTCTATTTTTGCCCGCCTTGGCGGCGGAATTTACACTAAAGCGGCCGATGTCGGCGCCGATTTGGTCGGAAAAGTTGAAGCCGGAATTCCGGAGGACGATCCCCGCAATCCGGCCGTCATTGCCGATAACGTCGGGGACAACGTCGGCGATTGCGCCGGTATGGCCGCCGATCTTTTTGAGACCTACGTCGTCACTCTTTCGGCCGGAATGTTAATCGGTTTTTTGGCGTGGCCGGATCAACCGGCGTATTTTCTTTTCCCGTTGGCGCTCGGCGCTTTGGCGCTGTTCGCTTCGCTGGCCGGCGTTTTAACCGTCCGTCTTTCCAAACAGAACATTATGGGCGCTTTATACAAAGGATTGGCGGTCTCCGGCATTTTAAGCGCCGCGCTGTTTTACTTCGCCGCTAAATATCTTTATTCCGGTTACGACGGCTATTGGTATATTTTTGCCAGCTCTCTGGTCGGTCTCGCGGTGACGGCGCTTATCGTCGTTATCACCGATTACTACACTTCAAAATCATATCGGCCCGTCCGTTCCATTGCCGAGGCGTCCAAATCCGGCCACGGCACGAATATCATTGCCGGACTTTCCGTCGGGATGGAAGCGACGCTGGCGTCCATTCTCGTTATTGTCGGAGGAATTTTACTAAGCTCTTATTTCGCGGACATTTACGGCGTGGCCATCGCGGCCGTCTCCATGCTGTCGGTTGCCGGAATGATTATCGCCATTGACGCTTTCGGCCCGATAACGGATAACGCCGGCGGCATTGCCGAAATGTCCGGCCTGGATAAAGAAGTCCGAAAATCCACCGATGCTTTGGATGCGGTGGGAAATACCACTAAAGCGGTGACGAAGGGGTACGCCATCGGATCGGCGGGGCTCGCGGCACTGGCGCTTTTTTCCGGCTACACCAAAGAATTGGAGACCTTTGACAGCTTTTGGAATTTTTCGCTGACCACCCCCGAGGTTTTAATCGGCCTTTTACTCGGAGCCGCCGTTCCTTACATTTTTTCTTCCATCGCGATGAAGTCCGTCGGTCGCGCCGCCGGCGCCGTCGTGGAGGAAGTGCGGCGGCAGTTTCGTGAAATTGCCGGTATTATGGAATACAAAAACGAACCGGATTACGGGCGGGCGGTGGATATCGTGACCAAGGCGGCGCTTAAAGAAATGGTTATTCCCGCCTTAATTCCGGTCGCGAGCGTGATCGCCGTCGGTTTTCTTTTCGGATCGGAAGCGCTCGGCGGATTTCTTATCGGCTCCATCGTCTCCGGTCTTTTTCTGGCGATCGCGATGACGGCCGGCGGAGCCGCGTGGGACAACGCCAAGAAATACATTGAAGACGGAAACTTCGGAGGCAAGGGATCGGAGGCCCACAAAGCGGCCGTTACCGGCGACACCGTCGGCGATCCCTACAAAGACACTGCCGGTCCAGCTATTAATCCTCTTATTAAAGTCATCAATATCGTCGCTCTTCTGATCGTGCCGTTTTTGTAAAAGCCGATCGTTTCCGCAAAAAAATGAAGACGAAAATAAATAAACTGCCGAAATCGGCGGTGGAAATAGAAGTAAAGCTTAACCGCGAGGAATTTCAGCCGTACTGGGACGACGCGACCGCGCTGGCGGTTAGCGGCGTCAAAATAAAGGGCTTTCGTCCCGGAGCGGCGCCGGAAGAGCTGGCGCGGCGGGCGATTGACAAAAACGCGGTTTTTGAAGAAGCCGTCAACGAAGCGGTGAAAAATTCGCTTGACGGAATCGTCAAGGAAAACGGTTGGTCGTTGATTGATCGGCCGGAAATTGATTTGACTCCCGACGCCGACAAGGGCTTGGCGTATAAAGCGAGAATCGTCGTTTTTCCGGAAGTTGCTCTGGGCGATTACAAAAAAATCGCCAAAAAAATTCTCGGAGAAAGAAAGAAACCGGATGTCTCCGAAGAGGAGATTGAAAAATCGCTGAAGTGGCTTGTCGAATCGCGGGCGAAAATCGCCCGCGTTTCCCGCGCGGCGACTGCGGGCGACGTTGTCGGCGTTTCTTTCAGCGGTTTTATCGGCGGGAAGCCGGTCGGCGATTCCGTCAATCGGAGCGATCGGTTTGTTCTGGGCGAGGGGCGGTTTATGCCGGGATTTGAAGAAAATTTGGCCGGCAAAAAGGAGGGCGAAGAAACGAAATTTTCTTTGACGGCGCCGGCGGATTACCAGGAAGAGGACCTGCGGGGCAAAAAAATTGACTTTGAGGTAAAAATCAGCGGCGTTTTTGAGCGAGAACTGCCGGAGCTTAACGACGAATTCGCGAAAAACCTCGGGAATTTTTCCGATTTCGCCGATCTTAAAAAAAGCGTCCGGGATGGCCTTTTAGCGGAAAAAGAAGCGGTTGAGGCCGATCGTTTGCGCGCCGCGATTGTAAACGAGATAGTCGGAGAATCCAAAATTGACTTGCCGCAGATTTTTATTGACAAGACGATTGACCAAATGACCGAGGAAGCGCGGATGTTCGCGGAACGGTTAACGGGGGGCTACGGAGAATATCTGAAAAGGCATCACGGCGGTTCCGAAGAAAAAATGAGGGAAGCGCTGGCGGAAGGGGCGATTTCCAAAGTTTCTGCCGACGTGGCGATGTACGCCGTCGCCAAAGCGGAAAAACTTGAGCCGTCTCCCGAAGAGACGGAAGAAGAAACGAAGAGCGTTATCGCGCGCGGCGGCGTTCAAAATATTGACCGCCGGAAGCTTTACGATTATAGTTACGGAATCATTCAACGCAGAAAGGTTTTTGAATTTTTAGAAAATTTAACGGACAATAAATAAAAAAATGAGCTATCTTATTCCGACAGTCATAGAAAAATCGCAGTTCGGGGAGCGGGCTTACGACATTTACTCGCGTCTGCTCAAAGAAAGAATTGTTTTTCTCGGCGGCCCGATAACGGACGCGGTGGCCAACACCGTTATCGCCCAGCTGCTTTTCTTGGAGCATGAGGACGCCAAAAAAGATATTAAGCTTTATCTCAATACTCCCGGCGGTTCGGTGACGGCGGGTCTCGCCATTTACGACACGATGCAATACGTCAAGCCGGAGGTTTCCACTATTTGCGTGGGAATGGCCGCGTCTATGGGCGCGGTTCTTCTGGCCGCCGGCACCAAAGGCAAGAGAGTCGCTTTGCCCAACTCCGAGGTGATGATGCATCAGGTAATGGGCGGCGCGGAAGGCCAGGCGGTGGAGATTGAAATAACCGCGCGGCAAATCATCAAAATAAAAGATCGGCTGAATCAGATTCTCGCCAAACACACCGGCCAATCGCTTGCCAAAATTGAGAAGGACACCGACCGCGATTTTTATCTTTCCGCCCAGGACGCCAAAGAATACGGATTGATTGACACGATAGTGAAAGCGAAAAAATAACCCCCGTCTTTTTTATGGAAGCGGATAAATTTTCTTCCATCGCCGAGCGCTACGATTTGGCGAACTTCGTTTTGAGTTTCGGCCGCCATTTTTCCTGGAAGAAGCGGCTGGTTGAAGCGGCCGAAATCGGAAGCGGAGAACGGGTTCTTGATCTGTGCGCCGGAACGGGCGATGTCGCCGTTTTGGCGGTGAAGGAAAAAAAGACGGCGGAAGTGACGGCCTCGGACGCCAACGGGAAAATGCTCGCCTTGGCGCGGGAGAAGGCGCGGAGAGAGGATTTAAAAATTGATTTTGCCGTTTGCGACGCGCGGAAAACGCCGTTTCCGGACGGCTATTTTGACGTCGTCTTGATTTCGTTCGGCGTTCGCAACGTGGAAAATTGGGAGAGGGATCTCCTGCCGGAAATTAAAAGAATTCTCAAACCGGACGGCCGGTTTCTTTTTCTTGAGTTTTTGCCGCCGCGGGGTTTTTTCGGCGTTTTTTATGATTTTTATCTGAAATTTTTCGTTCCTTTGTTCGGCTGGCTGACGACGGGGCATTTAAAGCCGTATCGTCATCTCGCGGAATCCGTCAGGCGTTTTCCGGACGATAAAGCGGTGAAAGAAATTCTTGAAAAAAGCGGATTCGGCGGCGTTGCCGCTGAAAGAATATGCCTCGGCGTCGCGGCGATTTACCGGTGCCGATTATAATAACTTAGAGCGGGTAAGGGGAATCGAACCCCTGTCGCCTGATTGGCAACCAGGTGTAATAACATTATACGATACCCGCTTATTTCTCTTATCTTAATGTCTTGTTCTTATTTTTTCAAACCAATGCGCTGGTTCATATGATACTATCCACCCAAGGCATTGAAAAAGATTATGCAAGGCAGATATGCTGGCAGACATATGACAATATACGGCTATGTCCTGCCGGGAGCGATTTCAATAGCTCGTTCAGCTTTCT
>JACRHY010000033.1 GCA_016215765.1 Parcubacteria group bacterium | reverse complement strand
TTTAAGGAGGCGGCCGTTGTGGCGGTCAAGCGTCGCGATAATGACGATCATTCCTTCCTGCGCCAAAACGCGCCGGTCGCGCAAAACGACTTCGCCGACGTCGCCGACGCCCAATCCGTCAACCATGACGTAAAAAGCGGGGAGGGTCTCCTTCGCTATTTCTATTTTATCGGCGGTGACCTCCGCCATCTGCCCGTTGTCCATCAAGACGGTGTTTTCTTTTTTAATGCCGACCTCCAGCCCGAGTCGCGCGTTGGTGGCGCGCATAAAGTAGTAACCGTGGATGGGGATGAGGAATTTCGGCTTAATCAGCTTCATGACAAGCTTCAAATCGTCCTGGGGGGCGTGGCCGCTTGCGTGGATATCCACCATTTTTGAGTGATAGATAAAAGCGCCCTGTCTTGTCAGGTTGTCTTTGAGCACCTGAACGCTGCGTTCGTTGCCGGGAATGATGGAGGAAGAGAAAATGACCGTGTCGGACGGCTTAATCTGCAAGTGCTTGTGCTCGCCGTTGACGATTTTCATCAGGCTGGCGTTCGGCTCTCCCTGGGCGCCGGTGGAAAGGACCATTACTTTATCGTCGCGATACTTGCCGATTTCTTCCAGCGGGAAAACCATTTCTTTTTTCGGGCGGATGTAGCCGAGATTTTGAGCGATCTGGATATTATCCTTCATTGAGCGGCCGCTCACGGCGATTTTCCGGTCAAGCTTTTCCGCGATTTTGAAAATTTCCGCGATTCGGGTAACCAGCGACGCGAAAATGCCGATAATAATCCGGCCGTTGCATTTGCGGAATATTATCTCCAAATTTCTTTCAACGACTTTTTCCGAAAGCGACCGCCCCGGCTCTTCGGCATGGGTGCTGTCTATAAGCAGAGTATGAATGCCCATTTTCCCGATGCGCTCAAATTCCTCCAATCCTTGCGGGTGGTCGTGTTCGTCGTATTCAATGCGAAAATCGGCAAAATGGACGATGTTGCCGACGGGCGTTTTTAAAACGACGCCGGTAGTGTCGGGAACGGTGTGAGAAACGCCGAAAAACTCCGCTTCAAAATATTTGGATATTTTGACCTTATCCCGATTTTTAACGATTTCCACCTTGAGACGCGGAGCGTTGGGGAATTCTTCCTGGCGCTTTTCAATAATGCCTCGCGTCATCGCCGTCGTGTAAATGACGGGATTGCCGAGATCTTCAATGATGTAAGGAACGGCGCCGACGTGATCCAGATGGGCGTGAGTTAAAATTACGCCCTTGATTTTCTCTTTCTTGCTTTTGAGATAGGTGATATTCGGGATGATATAGTCAATGCCGGGAGTTTCTTCTTCGGGAAATTGAAGTCCCATGTCAATAATGACGATCTCGTCTTTGTATTCAAAGAACATCATATTGCGGCCGACTTCTTCCAGTCCGCCGAGAGGAACGAATCTTAATTTTTCGTCTTCCGCCCGCGTCACCGTCGTCGCGCGGAAAGCGTGAGGTTGGATTTTGGTTTGGCGTCCCGCCGTTCGGCCGGGCGTCGCCGCGGAAGACGGCCTGCTTGACCGGCCGAATCTGGCCGTTCGGGAGGATCCGCCCGCCGGAGAGGCGGGTTTTCTCGCCGCTTCTTTTTTGAATGCGTTCATTTTTTATTTAATTTTAATGTTGTTTTGTTAATTTTATTTTTTTATTTTTGAAACGCGGCCCCGAACTGCTTAAAAAAGAAATCGTCGCTTAAAGAACGCAAAATGACCGGAAATCAGGATATGGGATTTTTAAAATATAGAATTTATGGAACGGCGAAATTCCCGGCCCTAAATTCTATATTCTAAATCCTGATTATTTACGGTGCCCCCAAGAGGAGTTGAACCTCTACGACCTTGCGGTCACACGCCCCTGAAGCGTGCGCGTCTGCCAATTCCGCCATGGGGGCTTTTATCTTAAAGACCTCCGGAAAATAACCTTTTCCGCCGAGAATCTTTATTTGATTTTTTTGAATTCTTCAATGACGGGCGTTTCTTTCGGGTTGACTTTCCGCGCAAGCGCCAAATAATAAGCGGTCCAATCCGCCAGAGCGATTGCTTGAAAGTCGCGCTCCAGAAAGTTTTTGCCGCCGATCTCAACCGTTTTGCTTCCGATTTTTCTCTTTCGGAATAATCGCCTCGCGGCGGCGATCCGTTTTCGGAGGCGGGCATCGTCGCGATTATCTTGGAGAAAAATGAAGAAAAAATCGCCGGAGCGGTGGCCGATGGCCGCCAGTTCGTTGTGGTTCATTTCCGGCAGAGGCAACGAAAAGGCGTGAATTTTGGCGGTTTCGTTACAGCGGATTTTCCAGTCGTAAGCGAGATGGCGGTTTCGCGGAGAAGCGCAAACGACGGGGATTTTGTTTTTCAGTTTTTTTGCCAGCGACTTTCCTTTGTTTTCCAGTTTATCGGAATTAAAGGAATTACTCAAGTCGGGAACGGTAATGTCTCTAAAAATCCGTTTCAGAATAGCGGCCGTCCCGTAAAACATCAAACCGACGGCTTGGCGCGGCGCCAGGCCGTTTTTTTCAAATGTCGCGAACATCCGCCCGTTTTTCAGCGCCAGCTCTTTTAATTTTCCGCCGCCGCCGACCGCGGCGACCGGCATCCCCGCCTTTAAAGCGGCGGCGAATCCGGAAAGCGTTTCCTCGGTGTTTCCCGAAAAGGAAACGGCGATAACCAGCGGCTTTTTCAAATCGGTTCGCGGCAAGCCGTAATTTTTCCAGGTAATGACGGGAACGGGAATTATCAGTTCGGTTTTGAGCGCCTTAATCATTTCACCGGCGAGAGCGGAGCCGCCCATTCCGCAGATAATGACGCCGTCCGGCTTGGCCGTCGCCGGATTCAAAATCGTAACCGCTTTCGGCGTCAATTGTGCGCCGAAATTCAAAATATTTTTCCGATATTCGTTCATTGTTGTTTTTTCGCGGCGGGCGGAGAAGCGGATAAGTTTCGCGTCCCGCGTTATTTTTTGAATTTTATTGACGTTTTGACGAACCATTTTTCTATTTCGGAAAATCGCTCGGCGGGAGTCGCGATAAGCCGGACGTTGAAATCCTCGGCGTCTTTTTGGGAGGCATAAATGTAATTCGGGGAAAAAAGGAAAATTACCGGAATGTCGCCGACGATAATATTTTGGAGAGCGGCCAGGTTTTTTTGCCGGATGTCGGAATCGGGATTTTGGCGGACGGCCTCAATGAGGCGATCGGCCGTTTTATTGTCGTAGAGAGCGAGATTTGAACCCGGATAGAATTTTTCCGAAGAATGCCAGAAAGAAAAAAGATCGGGGTTGTCGCGCAGGATATTGCCGAAAAGAATCATTTCGTAATTGCGGGTTTTGAGAATATTTTTACCGATTTCGTCGGCGCTCATGACGACGGGATTGACCTTTACGCCGATTTTTCCCCACTGTTCTTTAAGCGAATCGGCGGCGGCGATGAGAAAATCCACCCGGGGAACGACCAGATTGAATTCCAGTCGCAATTCGCGGTCGCCGGTTTTTTTAATTTTAACGCCGTCCTCGCCGTTTTTCCAGCCGTTCGCGAGAAGCGTTTTTTCGGCGTTTTCGGGGGAATATTCCGCATTCGGAAGAGGCGTCGGGTTATAGCCCTCAAGGCCGGGAAGCAGGGGGCCGTTAACGACAGCGGCCTGGCCGTCAAAAACCTCGTCAATCAGCCGGTTTTTGTCGGTTGCCTGCGTCAGAGCGAGACGGACGTTTTTATCTTTAAGGGCGGGCTGGACGCTCGGGTTGAAAAAAATGGCGTGGTAGCGCGGCAGTCGCAGGGCCGTCACTTGTTTGTCAAAAACAAGCCGATTGATGTTCTTGGGATTTATTCCGCCGGCGCCGTCCACTTGTTTGGCGTTAAACGCCTGAATCAACTCCGTTTCATTCGGGTAAAATTTAAAAGAAAAATTATCAAGACGCGGTTTCTGGCCGTAATATTCCCCGTTTTTTATCAAATTGTAGTCGGTAATGAATCCGCTGCGGCGCTTGTCGTAAGAAAGGAATTTAAAGGGGCCGCTGCCGACCGGCTCCAGATTATAGGCGGAAAGCTTGATGTTTGCCGCAGGCACGTCTTTGAAAAGATGGCGCGGTATGATTTTCAGATCTTTCAAATTATCGGCGAAAAAAACATAAGGAGCGCGCAGGATAAATTTAATCTCCAGCTCGCTGACTCTTTCGGCGACGATTCCCTGCCAGACCTGAAAAAGCGGCGATCGGGTTTCGGGGTCTTGAATCAAGTCAAGCGTGAAAACGACGTCGTCGCTGGTGAGGCGTTCGCCGTCGTGCCAGCGGATTCCGTCTTTCAGGAAAACGGTCCAGGTTCGGCCGTCGTTATCCGTCTTGTAGCTTTGCGCCAGTTTTGAAAGATCGTCAAAAACCAGTTCCGCGATGTCGCGGTCAACGTCGTTGCCGGCGATAAGAACCGGATTGACGAACAGCGGCTGGCCGACGGCGCCTTCGCGATACTCCCCGCCGTCAACCGGAACTTTTTCAATGTTTTTGTTCCACCAGTCGGCGGCTAGGAAAACGCCGGAAAAAAGCGTCAAAAACAGGGCGCCCGCGAAAACGTAACGCTCGTCGCCGGTTAGGGACGAAAATATTTTGGCGATTTTTCTATAAAACAAGGTTGAGGATGGATAAGCCGACGAAAAAGATGGCGAAGACGATAGTCGCGCCGAAAACGAGGCGTTCCAAACCGCGGCGGGTCTGATAAAACCCTCCGCCGTCGCCCCCGAAAACTCCGGAGAGGCCGGAAGACCGCTCCTGAAGGAGAATGAGGACTATCAAAACGACGGAAACGACGATTTGCGCCACTGAAATTGCGTATTGCATGAATTTATTTTTTGAAAAGCGATTTGGCCGAAAAATTAATCAGGATGTTCGCCGCGCTGACGATCAGAGTGGAGTAAATAAGCGCGAGCAGTCCGTTTATGGTAACGCTCGGACTTAAAAAGTCAAGCAGGTATAAGCTGAAAGCGTTGATGACGACGGAAAACAGCCCTATCGTCAGTACGAGGAAAAGCCCGAAAATCATTTTCAAAACCGGCTTGACGACGATATTGATGGCGGTAAAAATTCCGGCCACCGCCAAAAGGCCCAAAAAATCATAGCGAAATTCAAAGCCCGGCACGAAATGAGCCGCTCCCAAAATGGCGATGGCATTGCTGAAAACGGAGAAAACGGCAAGAGCGATCAGGTGCATGATAATAGTTTTTCAGGGTTGCCGCCGTTCGTCAAGTCAGAACCCGCAGCAGGCTTTCGCCGGTCATCGCCGGCGGTTTGGGGACGCCGAGAAAATCCAGAACCGTCGGGGCGATATCGGAAAGAATGCCGGCGGTCATTTTTTCCGCTTGCTCCGCGTCAAATTTGTCCCGCGGCCGGGCCAGCTCCTTGGCGACAACGTATACGGGAACGGGACTGGTGTCGTGCTTGGTCTCTATCATGGCCGTCATCGGATCAATCATCCTTTCGGCGTTGCCGTGGTCGGATGTGATAATGAGGACGGCGTTTTGGGCGAGGACGGCCTGAAGAAGGCGGCCGATCTGTCCGTCCACGGCGGCGATGGCCTTCAGGGCCGCGTCGTAATTGCCGGTGTGGGCGACAATGTCCGCGTTGGCGTAATTTATCAGAATGAAATCAAAGGCGCTCTCCTCAACTGATTGGATGGCGCGGTCGGTTATTTCCTTCGCCATCATTTCGGGATAGTCGTCGTAGCGGGGGACGTTTTTGGACGGGATGAGCACGCGGAATTCGTTGTTTAAGGGCTGATCTTTGAAGCCGTTGAAAAAATAAGTGACGTGGGCGTATTTTTCCGTCTCGGCGATTCTCAACTGGCTTTTGCCGGCGTCGGAAAGAACCTTGCCGAGAGGATTATCCACCGTTTCCGGCGGGAAAGCGACGGGAACGGCGAACTTTTCGCGGTATCTGGTCATCGTGGCGACGTAAAAATCGGCGAATTTTTTCACCGGAAAGCGCGCGAAATTTTGGTCAATGAACGCCTCGGCGATCTGACGGATGCTGTCCTCGCGAAAATCGCAGAAAATAAGGGCGTCGCCGTCTTTAATCGCGCCGGCTGTTTCAAAAGCCGCCGGTTCAACGAATTCGTCGCTTAAGTTTCTTTTATGCGTCGCCTCAACGGCGCTCAAGGGGTCTTTCGCGGCCGCCGTTTCTCCCGTCATGGCTTTGTAGGTTTTTTCGGTGCGGTCCCAGTGTTCGTCGCGGTCAAGGGCGTAATAGCGGCCGGAGAGGGAAGCGATTTTTCCGTTACCGTGCTGGACGGCAATATCGCCGATTTTTTTCAGCAATTCCGGAGCGGATTTCGGCGGACTGTCTTTGCCGTCGGTGAAGAGGTGGAAATAAAGATTTTTCACTCCGTTTTCCGCGGCAAGTTTGATTAAGGCGGCGATATGATCCAGCGACGCGTGGACGTTTCCGGCGGTAAGCAATCCCGCCAGATGCAAAGAAGAGCCGTTTTTCTTGACATGTTCCGCGGCTCCCAGAAAAGCGGGATTTTTGAAAAAACTGCCGTCGCGAATGGCGAGAGTGATGCGGGGAAAATGTTGGTAAATGATTTTGCCGGCGCCCAAAGTCAGGTGGCCGACTTCGCTGTTGCCTTCTTCGCCCCACGGCAAGCCGACGGCGATGCCCGACGCCTGCAGAGCTCCGCTCGGGAAGTTCGCTTTGATGTATTCAATGTTTTTGGGATTCTGGATGTAAATGGGATTGGAGTTGTCTTTGCGGCCGATGCCCCAACCGTCCAAAATAGCTAAAATCACGGTGCGTTTCATAAGCAGTCGTCATCTTAACACATTTTGAAACTTTATACCCTGATTCTTTCGCGTCTTGCTTTTGACGCCTTGCTGTGTTGTATATTATACTGCGTCTAAATGAAATCTCCTGAATTTTTTATCCAAAAAAAAGTAAAAAGAGCGGAACTTGAAGAATTTCTGCCAAGCGACCTTGTTCTCATATATGGAGCGGGCCAAAAACCGCACAAGTGGGCATTTGGCGGTGAAATGCCGGGGAGAAGAAATTCTTCAAACCGTCAAGACGAGATATTTTTTGAGGCGCTTAAAAAATACAATGCGCTGGAATTGAGCGAAGAAGAGAAAAGCGCCTTTCGTATAGAACGCGCGGAAGAGAGAAAAAAAGTTGCCATTCTGATTAGCTATGGCCAACAACTTTCCCGCGGCCTTGAAACATACGCGCAAAAAGGATGGTGGGACAACTACGCATCCCTTTTGAAGAGTATGGCGGAGACGGGCAGGGAATTGTCTTCGGATGCCGACGCCCAACTCTTCCGCGGCCTTGAAGCATGCGCGCAACACGAACGGTGGGACGCCTACGCATCCCTTTTGAAGAGTATGGCGAAGACGGGCAGGGTAACCGACGCCCAACTTTCCCGCGGCCTTGAAGCATACGCGCAACACGAACGGTGGGACGCCTACGCATCCCTTTTGAAGAGTATGGCGGAGACGGGCAGGGTAACCGACGCCCAACTTTCCCGCGGCCTTGAAGCATACGCGCAA